>JAULVH010000001.1:0-4140 GCA_032111105.1 Burkholderiaceae bacterium
GTTTACGTAATAAGCTAACAAAAACATTTGGTGCTAATAGTCAATTTAGATTTTATATTTGCGTTAATGCATCCAATAAGCCATTCAATCCTATTGGTAGTGAAATCATACCGGAACCTAATAAATTTGTAAACAAAGTATGCAAGGGTGGTCCAAAAATGATAGAAGTAAACCAAGCCGCATTTCAAAAGTACTTGGAATTTCTTAAGACAAAAAATACTCGATGGCTCGTAGACCTAGAAAGAGAAGTAATATGAGTAAGAAATCAAACAACTTTATTTTTCACAGAACCAATACGGTTCCGACACAAACAAATGAATATTATGCTTTTATTGATGAGTATGATTTTATAGATAATGACAATAATTATCGTTCAGAAAGCGAAGATGACACAAAAACCCTAGCAAAAGTACTATACAGAGAAGACTCTACTAAAAAGCTAATGATCAGGGTAGATCATATGTATAAGCCCTACAATCCGGCATCAGTATATGGGGATAGGTCGGCCTATAGAGGTAAAGATCAGACCAGACCCACATCTAAATTTGTTACCGTTAATCAGAATGCTTTTAACGCCTATCTGAACTTTTTACGAACAAAAAACGTTTCATGGTTACTCAATACAGAAAGAGAGATGCAGTAATGGCTAAACTTAGTAAATCTAATACTTATGCAATTCATTGGCTCAATAGTCAAGGGCAATCTATTGAAGAAATAGGCAAGGAGTTGGATATTCCTGTTAAGCAAGTCTCGTCTGTTCTTGAAAAACAGGCAACATCAAAAGTAGGCAAATATCCCAATTTGATGATCAATCACACTTCCGCTAAAAAAAGCAAGTCTGTTGCCATTATGACTAAAGAGGCGTCAGAGGTACATGATGCCGCCAGATCTAAATTGGTACCCAAGAACAGAGAAATGAAGGGTGTGTTTCGACCAAACAAAGACCAATGAACAACAATCAGTTCCCGTCCAAGTACTCCAACGGAAAAACAGTATCAGCCGCTCAATATATTACTGAGCTGATATGCGAGAAAAAAGCTAAACTATCCAAAGAAGATCTACATGCAAGATTTTGGTTAAGTAAAAAATGGTCTGCGTATTATCGTAATCAAATTGCTACAGCTAATAAGTTAGTAAAAAAATATGATCCTAGAGCTATAGTAAGGGCTCTGAATAGTGCGAAAGCCTCAAAAATATATTCCCTGCGAGCACCGCATTTACTAAGTATTATAGAGCAAGAAGACCAGAAATTGCAAACCGAAAATACAGAGATGTCCAGACCTTTGGATAGATCAGACAAGAATACCTATAGACAAATAAGACACCCAGCGAACTCACTTCTTTCTAAATTAAAGGATATCGATGATGGCACTTAAAGAAGACATAGCAAAGACTTTTGGCTCTCATGTAATTCTGTCCGGCAATGCAATAGTAGACAAAGAGTCTATTGTTATTCCAGTAAGCCCAGCACTAGACATGATTTTAAGCGGGGGTATTCCAGAGGGCAGCTTTGTAGTCTTTACAGGTCAGCCTAAATGCGGCAAAACAACATCCGCGTTAACATTTGCTGCTACAGCACAAAACGAACTATACCAAGGAGATCTGAAGAAACCCAGACATGTTTATTATTTGAATATAGAAGGAAGATTAAAGAAAAGAGACCTAGAAGGAATTCCTAATTTAGACCTAACACGATTTAGTGTGATAGGATCTCAGGAAGGTAAAATTTTACATGCAGAAGAATATCTTCAAATAGCAGAAAGAATTATCAACGAAGAACCAGGATCTGTATTAATTATAGATTCTTATTCTGCTTTGTGTACGGAAGCTGAAATCACTAGCGATATGGATAAAATGCAGCGAGCAGACGGAGCTAAGTTATTAGCAAAATTCTGTAGGAAAGTAGCCAACGTGATTCCTGTTAACCGTAACATAGTCATAGGCATTACTCACCTTATGGGTAACCCCACAGGTTATGGTGCAGAATTTAAAGAAAAAAGCGGACAAGCAATAAAGAATGGCCACAAAGACACCGACTATCCAAGGCCAGCGCGCACGTCTCTTCTTATTATCTGAGGAATTCTGGCCATCTGAAGATTGAAGTGAGATCGAGGACTGGGTGTCTGTCCTGCCTGACTTAAAGACACTGAACGGGCTTTTACCGATCACTGCGTTCGGCTCCTCTCCGTTGCTGGTGACTGGAAAGTTGAAGTTTTACCAATACCGACGGCATTCAACCACAAAGTCAGCTTGCAGTTGGTGGCAATCAGTTCAGGCATTTGCTATCTCAGCGGGACCGGTCCGCCTGGGGTGTACGAGCACTGCAGGTGCCTGGGGGGCAGTTTGAGCGTCAATAGGTATTCGGTTACCGGGTCGTTTACACAGTCTGATGGGGTTCTCAGATACGCAACGTGCTGGGTACTTTCGTAACTGACGGTACTCGACCCGGCGAAAGTGTTAGCGAGGCTACGCCCCCACACCCAGGGGGTCGCTGCATCGCCCGAGGACAACACGAACACCGGAGGTGTCTTCAAAGTAATCATGTTGGGCCCACTGGGGATAGCTGGCGACAAATCATCAGGGTCGAGCCCAAAGCACGCAGCAGAGTTACCCACGGAATAAGTCTGGGCCGTGCCATAATTTCGCTCAGTAGCGTCTGAGGCGTTGGCGAGCTGCGTCACTGTTGGGCGATCAGGCATGTCTGAGCAGTTTACGAAAATGAGAACTGATGCCATTTCCGACATTTGCGCATCAATACTCGAGCGCAGTACTTGTGAAATATTGGCGACCACCTCGAGTCCCTTGGCGCGCTCGGCGGGAGTTGCCGCGGTGATACCGGCATAAAGATTGTTCACCATGGCACGCGCATATGGATACTGACTCTGCGACACTAGGAGGTTCCGAAACTGTTCCGCCCAATCCCATCGAGTGAACTCGATGCCATCGGGTAGTACCACCACCTTGTCATTCAAATATTCCTCGATGAACGTGATCTTGCGAGCCGCCGAAGGGGCCGCCAGCGAGGGGAAAAGTTGCAGGGATAACCAGGTGTTCGCCGGGAAAGATGTCCCATTTCGGTACGTGGATTCATTAGCCATCACGCTGCCGTCCATGATCAGGGCGCGCAATTTGTTCGGGAAAGTGCGCGCGTAAGCGTGCCCAATTCGCGTGCCATAACTCATGCCCCAGTAGTTCCACGTTGAGTAGCCAAGTGCCGCACGCAATGCGTCAAGGTCACGAATGACCTGCCACGTGCCTAAGTAGGGGGCGGAGTCGGGGTTAGCCGCCAGACATGCGGCGTTATCCGCCCCAATTCGATCCGCGACCTGCTGCCAGTACACCTGCCAATTGACCGGGCCGGTCGCCTGCGGATACTCCGGAACCGGGGAGGAGTATTGGCAACCGTTGAGTTTCAGTCCACTGCTACCGACACCGCGCGGATCCCACCCCACGAAATCGTATTGGGACACGACTTTATTGGGTAGCAATGAGTAAATGGACGGGAACGAATCGATCCCCGAGCCACCCGGTCCGCCCGGGTTGAAGGTCAACCCACCTTTGCCCTCCTTGGATCGCTTCACCCGCACATCGATGGTGGTGGTCCGACCGTCATTCGGGTTCTGCCAATCCAAGGGCACCGTGAGTTTGGCGCACTGCACGCCCGCAGGCAACGACTTAGGTGGGCACTTGTAATACGACAACTTCGGCTCAAAGGCCGCCACCGCTGGTGCCACCGGAGCTACGGCAACCGTCAAACCTGCGACCATTACCGTTGCGCACACCACACCCGCAATTGTTCGAGCAGTCCCCATAGATTTCATTTGCACACCATATTCATAATTCATATTCCCCAAATTGTCGGAGCGGGATTCTTTATCCAGTTTCAAGTACCAAGTCTCGAGTCTTGAGTTTATTTGGGTGGTTGACACATGGGTGGTATTATTTGTAAATGTCTTTTAAACTCAAGGCCTCCCGAGCCGCCCTCATTGCAGTCATGGCTTTAATTCTGACCGCTTGTGGGTCGAGTTCTGAAGATTCATCGGATTCGTCAACAGACCAGCCAGTACTCAGTGGAAGTGACGCGGCTGAGTTTGTGGACGGCTATCCCCTACCAAATTGCACCGGTCTGGATTCGGACTC
>JAULVH010000002.1:0-16033 GCA_032111105.1 Burkholderiaceae bacterium
AAGTATTCAGGGTGATGTGCGTTTCGTTGAAGCGCTGGAGCTTATGGGCGCAAAAATCACCATGGGCGAAAATTGGATAGAAGCGAGTTCTAACGGCGTGCTCAAAGCCATTGACGCTGACTTCAATCACATTCCCGATGCCGCCATGACCATTGCAGTAGCTGCTTTGTATGCCGATGGCACCAGTATGTTGCGCAATATCGCCAGCTGGCGAGTCAAAGAAACTGATCGTCTGACAGCGATGGCCACCGAGCTTCGTAAGTTGGGTGCGCTGATAGAAGAGGGTGAAGATTATCTGCGTGTGACGCCGCCCATCGTGCTCGACCCTGCCACCATCGATACGTATGATGACCATCGCATGGCAATGTGTTTTTCGTTGGCGACATTAACGGGTGCTGCACGTGATGGCACGCAAGTGCGTATCAATGATCCCAAGTGCGTGGCGAAAACGTTTCCAGATTATTTCGATGCGCTGGCTAGTATCGTGCAGCGGGCTTAAGTCATGGTATCTGCGATCCCTGTCATTACGATTGATGGCCCGACCGCTTCCGGCAAAGGGACTGTCGCTAGTCGGGTAGCGAGTCATTTGGGTTTTGGTTTGCTCGATTCTGGCGCGCTGTACCGACTAACCGCGCTCTCCGCACTCGAGGCTGGCATCAATTTAACCGATGAGTCTGCATTGGCCCAGCTGGCAGGCAAGCTTGATATTCGTTTTGAAGGTGAGCGCATACTGCTCTCAGAGCGTGAAGTATCCAATGATATTCGTGCCGAGGCGGTAGGGGTTGCGGCCTCAAAAATTGCTACTTTAGCTAAAGTTCGTAGTGCCCTGGTCACGCTACAGCACGATTTTCGGCGCATGCCTGGTTTGGTGGCTGATGGGCGCGATATGGGAACGGTGATTTTCCCCGATGCGACGCTCAAGGTATTTCTTACAGCGAGCGTCGAGGCGCGCGCTGAAAGGCGCTATAAGCAATTGATTGACAAAGGTTTTTCTGCTAGTATGGCTGCCCTTTTGCAGGATTTGCGAGAGCGCGATGAACGCGATACACAGCGCGCCATTGCTCCTCTAAAACCGGCAGAGGGAGCGAAGCTACTCGATACATCTCATATGAGTATTGATCAGGCAGTTGAGCAGGTGCTGGGCTGGTATCACCCCGCACCCTGAAGTAAGCAGTTGTTGTTGATGTTCTGGCGCCCCGCTGAGCGCAATGCTAGGCGAGGTATCAATCCACCTAACCCATTCGTGGCAATTCCGCCGTGTATGGTTAACTTTTCTAAACTATGTCTATAGCTACCCAATCCCCTGAATCCTCCGGCATGGAAAGTTTTGCCGCGTTATTCGAAGAATCTTTATCGCGCCAGGATATGCGTTCAGGCGAGGTCATTTCGGCGGAAGTTGTTCGCCTTGACCACAACTTTGTGATCGTTAACGCCGGACTGAAGTCCGAAGCGTTTATACCGATCGAAGAATTTAAAAATGATAACGGCGAGCTCGAAGTCAACATTGGCGATTTCGTCAGCGTTGCTATCGAATCTCTCGAAAATGGTTTTGGTGACACCATTTTGTCGCGCGACAAAGCCAAGCGTCTCGCCTCCTGGCTCTCGCTCGAAAAAGCGATGGAGTCCGGCGAATTGGTTACCGGTACTGTCAGTGGCAAAGTCAAAGGTGGACTCACGGTTCTTACCAACGGCATTCGCGCTTTCTTGCCTGGTTCATTAGTTGATACCCGTCCGGTCAAAGATACGACGCCTTTCGAAGGCAAGACCATGGAGTTCCGCGTTATCAAGCTTGACCGTAAGCGTAACAACGTTGTGCTCTCACGTCGTGCAGTGATCGAAGCATCAATGGGTGAAGAACGTGCCAAGCTGATGGAAACGCTGAAAGAAGGCACCATCGTTACAGGTATCGTTAAAAATATCACCGACTACGGCGCATTCGTCGACTTGGGCGGTATCGATGGTCTGTTGCACATCACCGATCTGGCATGGCGTCGTGTGCGTCATCCTTCCGAAGTACTGGCAGTGGGTCAAGAGATCACCGCTAAAGTACTCAAGTACGATCAAGAAAAAAATCGTGTTTCGCTGGGCGTTAAGCAATTGGGCGATGATCCTTGGACTGGCCTGTCACGTCGTTACCCACAAGGTACGCGCTTGTTCGGCAAGGTCACTAACCTGACTGACTACGGCTCATTCGTTGAAGTCGAACAAGGTATCGAAGGCCTGGTGCACGTTTCTGAAATGGATTGGACGAATAAAAACGTCGCTCCTTCAAAAGTTGTGCAGCTCGGTGATGAAGTTGAAGTCATGGTGCTTGAGATTGACGAAGAACGTCGCCGTATTAGCTTGGGCATGAAACAGTGCAAAGCCAATCCTTGGGATGATTTCGCCATGTCGCACAAGAAGGGCGACAAAGTATCTGGCGCAATCAAATCGATCACTGATTTTGGTGTCTTCATTGGCTTGGCAGGCAACATCGATGGCCTAGTCCATCTGTCGGATCTGTCGTGGACTGAAACAGGCGAAGAAGCTGTTCGTCGTTTCAAAAAGGGTGATGATCTCGAAGCAGTTGTGTTGGCTATCGACGTCGAGCGCGAGCGCGTGTCATTGGGCGTTAAACAACTCGAAGGCGATCCGTTCAATAACTACTGCGCAATGAATGACAAAGGCGCATTGGTAACGGGTGTGGTTAAGTCAGTAGAGCCTAAGGGCGCAGTTGTTCAGTTATCTGAAGAAGTTGAAGGCTACCTGCGCGCTTCTGAGATTTCTCGTGACCGCGTAGAAGATGCCGGTACACACCTAAAGGTGGGTGACCAGGTTGAGGCGGTTGTGCTTAGCGTAGATCGTAAAGCTCGCGGTATACAGCTGTCGATCAAGGCTAAAGACAATGTTGAAACTCAGGAAGCCATGCAGAAAATGTCGACAGACACATCAGCATCTTCAGGGACAACCAGTCTGGGCGCACTGTTGAAAGCCAAGCTCGATACCAAGTCCTAACTGGAAGTACTCTGATGACAAAATCGGAGCTGATTTCTCGTTTGGCCGAGCGGTATCCGCAGCTGGTGGCCAAAGACGCGGATTTTGCTGTTAAGACCCTGCTCGATGCGATGACGGATGCGCTATCAGCAGGGCAGCGGATAGAAATTCGTGGCTTTGGTAGTTTTGCACTAAATAGTCGTCCGCCCAGGATAGGTCGTAATCCCAAGTCTGGTGATACGGTGATGGTTCCCGAAAAACGGGTGCCTCACTTTAAGCCAGGCAAGGAATTACGGGAGCGGGTCGATGCTATGGTGGGTCAGCCCATCAAAGACGACTAAACTCCGTACCTTCCTGCAAAAACGGCACCCTCGGGTGCCGTTTTTTTATGTCAGCTTGTCTGGCAGGCGCAGACTCTGAATTCTTTTCGCGTACAATCTGGCAACATCATGAAAGCATAGTCTATAAGTGTTTTCCCCATGAAGCTACTCATACGATTTTTTGCCCTGCTTCTCTTCATCGTGTTTTTCGACTTTGCGTTGAAAAATACCGACGAAGTCGTGCTCCATTTTTTTTGGGGTAGTCAGACGCGTTCACCCATGATCATCCTCCTGCTGACTTTCTTCATCTTAGGAGCAGCCGCAGGCGTGTTGGCAATGGTTACTACCGTATTGCGCTATCGCCGCGAACTGGCTCACTACAAAAAAGAAGTAGAAGAACAGAAAAAAGAAGCCGCCACCGCAGCGCAGGTGCGTAATCAACCTCCGTTACCAGAACATATTATTGAACAGGTAGGCCTATGACCTGCCAAGCCGGATAAATTCTCTCTATGGAATTCGAAACTTGGTGGCTACTGGGCATTCCCCTATTTTTCGCGCTCGGTTGGATAGCAGCGCGTATCGATATACGTCACGTGATCAATGAATCGCGAAGCTTACCCAGAAATTACTACAAAGGACTTAACGCGCTATTGGATGAAGATCCTGATAAAGCGATAGAAATCTTTGTTGATATTGCGCGACTCGATCCAGAAACAGCCGAATTGCACTTTGCATTAGGAAGTTTGTTTCGTCAGCGCGGTGACACAGAACGTGCCGTTCGCGTGCATCAAAATTTACTGGCAAGAGCAGATTTGTCAGCGGAAGCCGCAGGTAAGGCACGCTATGAATTAGGACAGGATTTTTTAAAAGCAGGTTTACTTGACCGTGCAGAAGAAACATTTCATCAACTCGCTGACACGCAATACGCTAATCAGGCCAGCCGAGCCTTACTTGAAATTTATCAGCGCGAAAAAGAATGGAAACGCGCCATAGAAGCCGCGACAGCTTTGCAAATGTCGGGTGCCGGTGCCTACCAAAAAGAGATCGCGCAATTTTATTGTGAAATAGCTCAGGATGAACTCGTACACATTAATGCCGACGCTGCATTACTGACCTTGGATAAAGCATTAGCATGCGATCGTAATAATGTAAGAGCCATGATGCTCATAGGTGATGCGCTGATGGCCAAAGGGGATGCCGAGGCAGCATTACAAGCCTGGCGGCGCGTCGAGCAGCAGAGTGTTCCGCATGTGGCACTGGTAGCTCAGCGGCTGATGGATGGCTACCGCACCGTTGGCCGGGCGCGTGAAGGCGCTAATCTTCTAAAAACCTATCTCTCTGAAGCACCATCCATAGATTTACTGGAAGTCGTTTTTCAGGCGGTACTTGAACTCGATGGCACCCTCAGTGCCAATCAACTAGTGAGTGACGAATTACGTCGCACTCCCACGCTACTTGGACTCGATAAGTTAATTGAGGCTAGGTTAATGGACGCGCCGCCAGAGAATCGCGCAGAACTCTCGCTGATTAAAAGTTTGGTCGGAGGTTACGCGCAAAAACTTGCACGGTACCGCTGCAATCACTGCAGTTTCAAGGCCAAGCAGTTTTACTGGCAATGCCCAGGCTGTAGCCAATGGGGGAGCTATGCGCCACGGCGCAGCGAAGAGCTATCGGTGATCAATCAAGCGTAAAAATCACTAACGAAGTATCCGATTGCCTCGCCTACCGAACGAACTATGATTAATTCGCACCATGCGAATTAATCATACTTTCTTCAGCCAATGACTACACTCTATTGACGTTTAATGCGGTTGGCGTTGCTGTTTTTATCGCCATTCAATAAACCTAAATGGAGAAATCATATGTTCAAGAAGTTTTTGATATTGGCTACTACCGTGTTGTCATTGTTCGTGCTGCAATCTGCTTACGCAGCGGTGGAGATCAATACAGCAGATCAAGCCGCTCTGGATGGAATTGCAGGTATAGGGCCTGCAACATCACGCTCGATACTCGAAGAGCGTAAAAAAAATGGAAACTTCAAAGATTGGCCTGATTTAGAGCAGCGCGTGCGCGGTATAGGCGAGCGTAATTCGGTCAAGCTGTCGGCTGCCGGACTGGTTGTTAATGGCCAGCCGCGTAATCCTTCTTCGACTGCGGACAAACCAATAAAGCCGGCCAAGCTAACCGTAGAGCCCAGTAAGGCTAATGAGCAAAAGCGCTGATAGTTAAGGCCAGTCGCAACAGGGCACGTCGAAATCGTAATGCCTAGGATTGCAGCAGGCAGATTGTGTTCATTCTGCCTGCTAGCGTTACAAGGATTAAAATGGTGCTTTTAGTTCTTGTCATTACGGATAACGATCAACATGCCTTTTCCATCTATCGAGGATCTAGTCGGTAATACGCCGCTGGTGCAGTTAAAGCGGATACCCGGTCAAGACGCTGCTCGTCGCAATAACATCATTCTTGGAAAAATGGAGGGGAATAACCCTGCAGGTTCCGTTAAGGACAGGCCAGCTTTGTCTATGATTAAGCACGCAGAAGAGCGCGGCGATATCAAGCCTGGCGATACCCTGATAGAAGCGACCAGCGGAAATACAGGGATAGCCCTGGCCATGGCAGCGGCTATGCGTGGCTACAAGATGATTTTGCTCATGCCTGAAAATCTCAGCCTGGAGCGGCGTCAGAGCATGGCAGCGTATGGGGCAGAAATAGTGTTGACGCCCAAAACGGGCGGTATGGAATATGCCCGTGATCTGGCGCAGCAGATGCAAAAAGAAGGTAAGGGTTTGATCCTCGACCAGTTTGCGAATCCAGATAATCCGCGCGCGCATTACGAGGGAACCGGACCTGAAATCTGGCGGGATACGCAAGGTAAGGTGACGCATTTTGTCAGTGCCATGGGTACCACGGGCACGATTATGGGTGTCTCCAAATACCTCAAAGAACAAAACCCTGCCATCACTATCGTAGGAGCACAACCCGAAGAAGGATCGCAGATACCTGGCATACGAAAATGGCCTGAAGCCTATATGCCTAAAATATTTGATCGAACTCGTGTCGATCAGGTAGAAAGTGTTAGCCAGGCTGTTGCAGAGCAGATGGCGCGACGTATGGCGGTGGAAGAAGGTATTTTCGCGGGTATTTCAGCTGCGGGTGCGTGCGAGGTTGCCATACGAATATCGCAAACGGTTGAAAATGCCCTGATCGTTTTTATAGTCTGTGATCGCGGCGATCGCTATCTTTCTACGGGCGTTTTCCCTGCCTGATATTGACCATACACATCCTCAGGCAGTACGGCTCATCTATTAACCGTACTGCCTGAATCCGCGTTGATTCGTTCAATGACTCGCTTGTTTGGGTTTGAACTGCTTGTCACTAATACGGAATTTTTCTCGTCTATCACCCATCAATGTACGTAGTTCACGAATGCTCAGATCACTGACTTCATGCATACGTATTAGCAGCGAAGCCCCCACTGGAAGCCGTCGATGGCGAATTTTACTAATGACTGGCGGTGCTACTTCCAAGGCTCTGGAGAGCGCGGCATCATTTTTCAGATGAAGCTTCTCGATAAGCGTGTCGAGTAGGTTATTGGGGTCGTAGGCCAATTGATCTGCAAGCCGACTGCTGTCTTGGTTGTCGAAGTGAATAGTCATTTAGTGCGGATTCCCTATAGCAGGTAGTGAATGAATTGCACTGGTTGGGCAGAGACACAGAACCAAATGGCTGTGACGAGAACAATCAGTGCACCTGTTGCGTTAAGACCCTTAGATAAATAAATTAATTAATAGTTGTTAATAAAAAAGTAAAAATTTCAATTAGTTGATGTTCATTCCCAAAGTTTTGCTTAGTTAGAACCTCAAAGTCTTAGAAAAAATTAACAAATTTACATGCGTGTGTTTGGTAGCTAATGGCTGCCAAATACTTACTAGGCCGGAAAGTTTCCATGCCTTAACTTGATTTTAATTAATATATTGTTAATTCTATTTGACCTCGCGCAAGATCAGAAAGAATTAGTGAATCTGGCAACAAAGCTTGGGAAAGATAGGGGTTTTTGGCAAAGGATTGTGGTTTGCCGAGACAGAAGAGTCGCTAAAAAAGCGAAATTACTGCGGTAAAAATAGGTGGTTAATCAGCCCAACCCACGTATGCCGATAAGAAGGTCGCTAAAAAAACCATTATTAAACGTAGCTATCGGCTGTGGGTAAGTGGCAGGAGCGCACCGTAACAGTGCTCTGTCGAAAATTGCTCTGAAAATTCAGGGTGATATTGGTGAGTTGTGAAGGGTGTGGCGAGCCAGCGCAGCGGTGGTCTATTGCTAAATCGTACGGAGCTAAGTTTATCGAGGGGTGAGCTTCGATTAATTAGTCGCGTAAGATTTTTTTATTTGATCAGTGCTTGCTTAGCGTATGGATTTTTGCAGTTCGGACTGCAAATCTACCCAACCCTCATGACCTAGGTTGGTCATGGTTTCTAAATTACGTTCGACGATTAAATTTGCATCAGGTAGCGCTGCAATAGCTTTGTCCAAGCTTGATTCTCTTAAAAGATGAAGCATAGGAAAAGGCGATCGGTTAGTGCAGTTGGTGACATCATCTGCGACGGTGTCTGCAAATTGATAATCAGGATGAAAACTGGCGATCTGCAGTACCCCCGTCAGATCTAAGTCATCAAGTATTTCGTCAGCAATATCTAAAAAATTATTGTAATCAAAGAAATCGACGAGTGCCCATGGATGTATCAGCAGCGCGGTGTCGACAATCTCTGCAGAAGTATCTGTCAAACCCATTAACGCGTTTTTTAGGTCAGCTGCTAGTGCTATTTCATCTCGTGCATAACTTAACGTGTACGTGATTTGATTTTTTATGTGTACTGTTTTTGCGAATGGGCAAAGATTTAAGCCGATAACAACCTGCTCAACCCAGGAGCGCGTGAGAGCAATGATCTGCTCCTCTGTTAAAACCAAAGCATCAAGCTGCAGATTCACGGCTGATATTTAAGTTTGATAGCATTGCCCAATTCTATGACAGCCATCGCATAATAAAAACTACGGTTATATTTGGTAATGGCAAAAAAATTATCGCTGCCTACCCGGTATTGCGTTGGGTGACTGCCATCTTCCAAATCGATCAGGCCCACCATCAGCTCTGGCGAACTATCAACAGGTATGGTGATTCCAGTGCGACGTAATTCATCTATCGTATGAGTTGCAGCGAGGACTACCCCTATGAGGGGCTTCCACTGTTCTTCGGTGGTTTTATCGACAGTGACGGGGTAGGTCAGCGGAAGATCTTTGGTCCAGCCATGTTGCACAAGAAAGCTCGCCACACTACCTATGGCATCAGCGGCAGAATTTTTCAGATCGATGCGACCATCGCCATCGAAATCAACTGCAAAGCGACGTATGCTGCCTGGCATGAACTGAGGCAAACCAATAGCTCCGGCAAATGATCCGGAGAGGCCTAACGGATCGACGTTATTTTCTCGTGCGTACAAAAGAACTTGTTCTAGTTCTCCACGAAAGTAGAGCATTCTATTGTCGCGATTAGCTGTCTCTGGATATGCAAACGCTAACGTAGTCAGCGCATCCATGACACGAATGTTTCCCTGGCTGCGGCCATAGATAGTCTCTACGCCGAGTATGCCTACAATAATTTCGGGAGGAACGCCGAATTCAGCTTGGGCCCGGCGCAATTCTGTTTCGTACTTACTCCAAAAAGCCAGGCCAGATCGTATGCGTACAGGTTCAAGGAAGCGCTGACTATAGGCTGTCCAGTTTTTGCTTTTTCCTGCAGCTGGTGGATTGATGAGCTTAACAACTTTTTCTACGTACGATACCTTTAAAAATAATGTGTTGAGTTCATTTTCATCAAAGCCATGCTGCTCATGCATTTGACTGACAAACTCAGCAACAGATTTCCATTGAGTGAAATTGGTAAATTCTGATTCACTTTCAGTAGAATCTTTTTTAATCGATTTTTTGTGATGATGTAAGGTAGTAAGCTCGGGCTTTGCTTTGTGTACGTGTCGCGCAGTCTTTGCGTATGAAGATACCGGTAGCGATAGTGTGGACAGTGCCAAAAAACATAGAAGAAAGCGCATTGAATTAAAATTTTTCATCGATTGCAATTTGGACGGAAAGTAGTAAACAGATCAACATCAGGCAAATCAACCGCTGGCAAATCAACGGCAGTTAGATCAACCGCAGTCAGATCAATATCAAGTAGCGAGTATAGTCTATGCATTGATGCGCCTAACGCGGATTTCTACTAACGCTATGAGTACTGCATTTTATTCTCATCCGGATTGCCTGCTGCATGAAATGGGGGCTGGGCATCCTGAATCGCCTGATCGTCTTAAGTCTATCAACGATCAGTTGATCGCCTCGCGCCTAATAGACTATCTCGTATGCCGCGAAGCGCCGGCCGCAAGCATAGAGGCGATACGCCGAGTACACACGCAGGAATTAATTCAATTGATTCAGGATCACACACCGCAGCCAGGTGATGCTGTGGTCAGCCAGGGTGGCCCCTACTATGAGTTAGATGCCGATACCTCGCTCAATCCGTATACATGGAAGGCCGCTTTACGAGCTGCCGGGGCCGCGATTGCGGCTACCGATGCGGTTATTGCAGGCGAGGTCAGGAATGCGTTTTGTGCCATACGCCCGCCAGGTCATCATTCGACCCCATCGCAAGCTATGGGATTTTGCGTGTTTAATAATGTGGCAATCGCTGTTCGCCATGCGATGGAGGTGCATGGCTTAGAACGCTTTGCCGTCGTCGATTTTGATGTCCATCACGGCAATGGAACCGAAGCGGCTTTTAAGCAGGATGAGCGAGTGTTAATGGTGAGCTTTTTCCAGCATCCTCTTTATCCGTATAGTGGTGTACCTGCACAAAATGAGGTGTCTACCCATTTAATTAATATTCCTGTGCCGGCCTATACCCGAGGCGATTCGGTACGTGATCTGGTCAAACAGTATTGGTTGCCTGCTTTGCATGCACACCGTCCTGAGTTAATCTTCATTTCAGCCGGTTTTGATGCTCACCGTGACGACGATATGGCCTCCATGAATTTAGTCGAGGATGACTATGCATGGATGACGCAACAACTAATGGACGTGGCCAACATTCATGCGCAAGGCCGTATTGTCAGTTGCCTCGAAGGCGGGTATCACTTGTCTGCGCTGGCACGTAGTGTGGTGGCGCATCTGAGAGTATTGGCCGATCTCGGTTGAACTCATGCGGGCGGGTAGAATACCGGCTCACGACGTGCTTTTCTTTATATTCAACGATACCTATCATGTCCATTCAGTGGTTCCCCGGTCATATGAACTCAGCGCGCAGGAAAGCCGCAGAGTCCATGGAAAAAACCGATCTCGTTATCGAGGTATTGGACGCCCGCCTCCCTGAGGCTAGCAGCAATCCTATGATTACAGAGCTACGCAAAGCTCGTCAGCGCCCGTGTTTAAAAATTCTTAACAAGAGTGATTTAGCCGACCCTGAGGCTACGCAAGCCTGGCTTAGGTATTACGAAGCACAACCTCAGGTTCATGCGGTTGCGCTATCATGTAAAAAAGCTTCAGAGGTAGCAAAGATTCCTGCGCTATGTTTGAAGCTCATACCTCATCGTGGCACGACCTTAAAACCTTTGCGTGTGATGATTATGGGTATACCCAACGTTGGTAAATCGACGTTGATGAACGCCTTACTCAAAAAGCGGGTAGCGAAGGTGGGTGACGAACCGGCAGTGACCAAAACTCAGCAGCGACTATTTTTAGGTAATAACATTGTGCTCATCGATACACCGGGCATGATGTGGCCAAAAATCGGTCATGCGTCGGATGGCTTGATGCTGGCAGCGAGTCACGCCATAGGAGTCAATGCCATCATCGAAGAAGAAGTAGCTGAATTTTTGGCAGCTCAATTGCTGGAACATTATTCAGCGATGCTCGCTCAGCGATATGGAACTCAGTCTGATGCTGCCGATGGTGTCGCAGTTTTAGAAACGATTGCTCAAAAGCGTGGCTTACGCTTGCGAGGCGGTGAGTTCGATATAGAAAAAGCAGCCCATACGCTGCTACAGGATTATCGTAGCGGTGTGCTGGGTAGAATCAGCCTGGAGACACCGGATCGTCGAACTAGCTTGTTGGCTAGCTATCAGGCAGCTCCATCACTTTCAATTGAACAGGTACGAGAAGAATACGAGCCAGAATCTGACTAGATCACTGCGTTTTAAAAATTTCAGAGAGACACCATGACACAGCCGCTATCTTTAACAGAGTCACCCTACGTACTTACTCAACGTGAGAACGGTGTTGTTACCCTAACGCTTAATCGCGGCGAAAAATTTAATCCTTTGTCCGAAGAAATGCTGGCTGCGTTGCAAACTGAAATAAATGCAATCGCTAGTGACCCACTGGTCAGACTCGTTGTGCTGGCGGCTCACGGTAAAGCATTTTGTGCCGGTCACGATTTAAAGCAGATGCGAGCAGAACCTTCAGTAGATTATTACAAATCACTTTTCCACAGTTGCAGCAAATTGATGCTGGCGATACAGGCTATGCCCCAACCAGTCATTGCGCGTGTTCATGGTATTGCCACTGCTGCTGGTTGCCAATTAGTGTCTATGTGTGATTTGGCCGTGGCTTCAACTGATGCGCGTTTTGCTGTGTCCGGCGTTAATTACGGTTTGTTTTGTTCTACGCCTTCGGTGGGCTTATCTCGCAATATGCCACGCAAGCAGGCAATGGAGATGCTGCTAACAGGTGATTTTATTGATGCTGACACTGCCAAAGAAAGAGGCTTAGTCAATCGTGTTGTAGCACCTGAAGCGTTAGATCAGGAAATTGCTTCGCTAGCCAAGAGCATACTTGCCAAACCGGCAGTTGCCATCGCGATGGGTAAGCAACTCTTTTATCGTCAGCTGGAAATGGGTATCGCAGCAGCATATCAATTAGCAGGTGAGAACATGGCTTGCAATATGATGGATGATGCAGCGCTTGAAGGCGTGCAAGCCTTCATAGAAAAACGATCTCCGTCCTGGAAACTGTAACGTTAATCTCACTAAATCCTTAGATGGCAGTAGATTACCTGCCATCTAATTTTTTGCCAGAGAATTTATAAATCTTCCCTCGCCATAGTGCAATACAGTGTGTGTCGCGACTGAGCTAATGCGCGCACACTATAGTCGATGCTATCAGGTGATAAAAACATCAGTGGTTTTCTTGGAATCATGATTTCTCCTTGATCTATAGAACTGATGTCGTTAAATAGATGAACCTTGACGGCCTTGGTATTCAATACCGTTATTTGCGTATCTCGTTTATTCATAGAAATAGCATGGGTGCTATAGCAGCTGGCATCGCTGGCGTAATTCGACTCGGGTCGACTGGTCGCAGATAACCAATGAGGGCTGATGTAGATCATGCCAGGTTGCATGCGAGCCAATCGGTAAGGCCCAGCTCCATTAGTTAGCGCAATTCCTTTATACGCCGGCCCTTCGTACCTAAAATTTTCATGCAGTGAAAGAATATCTAATGCTTCATTTAATGGGCGCGTTAGGCAATTACTGATTTTTGCAAGATTATCAGAGCCTGATATTTGCCATACCCGCATCCCGTCATTTGCTGAATTAAAACTTCCGCTCTGTGAGTTGCAGTAATCAACTAAAGCCAGCACATGATCAACTGATAGTTGCAGGACATTTTTTTGTGCTGACTTTAAGGATGCCTGAAATTGCTCAGGATTTATGCTCAAACCCAGCCAGTCAAAAACTTTTGGGTGTATTACTTCAGCAAGCATAGTGCGTTCATCATTGCTTATTTCATTAAGTGTGTTTTGGAATGACTTGATAAGATAATTTTTATGAAAAGGATTAATCGCTGCATCCAGACTCATTCCTGGAAGTATGACGGAGTAATTTTTTAGAAATTCTTGAGTGGAAAAAATACCGCATGAAATCTGATGGCCTTTGGCTAGCTCCCTGGATTCTAGTGAGTCATCAGGATAATAAATTTTATGCGAGTGCAATAATTCATACTGATATTTCACTTCTTCATGAATATTCAACCGAAATTTATGATTAATTTCGTCTATAGCTGGTTTGGTCGATTGATTGACATCAACTTTATTAATTGTTGAAATGCACTCAGAATTAAGTCGCGATAAATACGATTCATTCCGTACAGTTTTTTGCGTTAAAGAATGATGAGTTGCGCGATGTAGTGCAGGTAGCATGTCACCCTCCATAGTGAGTTAGCACTCATTGTTTTTAATCGATCAAACTGATCGTTAAAAATCATTGTGGTGAGTACGTAACCATTCTGGCGATAGGGTTTAGTCTATTAAGAGATGTTATCTGATGTGGCTCAAATTTTTTTAAAAGCAGTAAGTGATTTAAGTAATTTTATTTAAAAAAAAGCCCGCGAACTCCGCGGGCTTTTTAGTGAAAAGCAATGGATGCTGAATTACATCATTCCATCCATGCCGCCCATACCACCCATGCCGCCCATACCACCCATGCCGCCGCCTGAACCTGGTTTGTCTTCAACCAGATCCGACACCATGCAATCCGTAGTGAGCATCAACGAAGCGATAGACGCAGCGTTTTGCAAAGCAGAGCGAGTTACTTTGGCTGGATCGAGAACACCCATTTCAACCATATCGCCGTAGGTACCGTTAGCCGCGTTGTAACCAAAGTTACCTTTGCCTTCGAGTACTTTGTTGACCACGACAGACGCTTCTTCACCAGCATTGCTGACGATCATGCGCAGAGGCTCTTCCATAGCACGCAGAACAATCTTGATACCTGCTTCTTGATCAGGATTGTCGCCCTTAACTTTGATGTTAGCGCGAGCACGCAGCAGTGCAACGCCGCCGCCAGGAACAATACCTTCTTCAACCGCAGCGCGAGTTGCATGCAGTGCATCTTCTACACGTGCTTTCTTCTCTTTCATTTCGACTTCTGTTGCAGCGCCTACTTTGATCACTGCTACGCCGCCAGCCAGCTTGGCTACGCGCTCTTGCAGTTTTTCACGATCGTAGTCGGAAGTTGCTTCGTCGATTTGTACGCGCAATTGTTTTACACGTGCTTCGATAGTTTTGCTAACGCCAGCGCCATCGATCACGGTGGTATTTTCTTTACCGATTTCGATACGCTTTGCTTGACCCAGATCGGTCAGCGTGACTTTTTCCAGTGTCAGGCCAACTTCTTCAGCGATCACTTGACCGCCAGTCAAAATGGCGATGTCTTCGAGCATTGCTTTGCGACGGTCACCAAAACCAGGCGCTTTAACAGCACATGTTTTCAGGATGCCGCGGATGTTGTTAACAACCAGCGTTGCCAGAGCTTCGCCTTCGATGTCTTCAGCGATGATCAGCAAAGGACGGCCAGCTTTAGCGACTTGCTCCAATACGGGAAGCAGATCACGGATGTTGGAAATCTTCTTATCGCATAACAGGACAAAAGGATTTTCCATCAGAGCGACTTGCTTTTCAGGATTGTTGATGAAGTAAGGCGATAAGTAGCCGCGATCAAACTGCATACCTTCGACGATGTCGAGTTCGTCGTTCAGCGATTTGCCATCTTCAACAGTGATAACGCCTTCTTTGCCGACTTTTTCCATCGCTTCAGCGATACGGTCGCCGATGGAGCTGTCCGAGTTAGCCGAGATCGAACCGACTTGAGCGATTTCTTTCGAAGTCGTGCAAGGCTTAGCAATCTTTTTCAATTCTTCAACCGTTGCTGCAACGGCTTTATCGATACCGCGCTTGAGATCCATAGGATTCATGCCGGCGGCTACATATTTCATGCCTTCGCGCACGATAGCTTGCGCTAAGACAGTCGCTGTTGTTGTGCCGTCACCAGCGTTATCCGACGTTCTGGACGCAACTTCTTTAACCATCTGCGCGCCCATGTTCATCAGCTTATCTTTAAGCTCGATTTCTTTGGCGACTGAAACGCCATCCTTAGTAACGGTCGGTGAGCCGAACGAGCGCTCTAAAATGACGTTACGGCCTTTAGGGCCCAGGGTGACTTTGACTGCATTGGCGAGAATATTTACGCCTTCAACCATCTTGTGACGGGCGACGTCGCCAAATACGACTTCTTTAGCTGCCATGGTGTTACTCCTTGATTCGTTATTCGATTTAGCTCTGGAATTTATTCGACGATAGCCATTACGTCGTCTTCGCGCATGACGAGCAATTCGTCATCGCCGACTTTGACGGTCTGACCTGAGTATTTGCCAAACAGGACTTTGTCGCCGACTTTGACATCCAAAGGACGTACTTTGCCGTCGTCGCCGACTTTGCCGTTACCAACGGCTTTGACTACGCCTTGATCTGGCTTTTCTGCTGCTTGATCGGGGATCACGATGCCCGATGCTGTTTTGGTTTCTTGCTCTAAACGTTGGACGACGATACGGTCGTGCAAGGGACGAATCTTCATAAAAACTCCTTAAAACAATAAATTATGTTTGTTTAAGCACCATCAAACTGGGGGCCCGACTTCGCTGGCTGGACTTGAAAATACTATTAGCCAGGGGAATTGTTAGCACTCTCCTCCAACGAGTGCTAAGTATAGGGACGGCTTAGCGCTTTTTCAAGAATCTCCTGTGAAAACTTCACATAAGTCTGCGAAATTTACTTGCTATCTTGATAAAAATAGCCGTTATTTGCGTATTTAGGGCGTTTAATTGTTCTAAGGTGGTTAATGAGATGCGTTAATAACAAGTG
>JAULVH010000002.1:16043-17934 GCA_032111105.1 Burkholderiaceae bacterium
AAGTGTTGATCCTCTAAAGTAAAACCATCGTTTGCATCAAAGGAGCGCAACTATGTCAAATTTGGAAACAGTTATTGTTCCTGGTGTCCGTGATCTTGGCGGTGGGTTTCAGGTCAGGCGTGCATTACCTGCGGCGGAGCGTCGCATGGTTGGGCCATTTGTATTTTTGGACCAGATGGGTCCAACCTCACTCGCCCCGGGATCGGGATTAGATGTCCGTCCTCATCCGCACATAGGTTTGGCGACAGTCACGTGGCTGTTAGAGGGAGAAATTCTTCACCGTGATAGTTTGGGTAACGTACTAACCATACGGCCAGGCGAAGTGAATTGGATGACTGCCGGGCGCGGTATCGTGCATTCCGAGCGCAGTAGTTCTAAAGAGCGCGCTGAGGCATCTTCTTTATATGGCTTGCAATGTTGGGTAGCGCTGCCACGCGCTGATGAAGAATGTGAACCAGATTTCACTCACCAAAAAGCAGCTGATCTGTCGACCTTACAGTTGCAAGGCTCACATATTATTTTGGTGGCGGGTAGTTTTATGGGTTTGCAATCAAGCTTACCAACCCGCTCGCCGCTGGTATACGCGCAATTAACGCTGCAACCCGCAGCGAGCCTGTCGTTGCCGGCTGAATATGATGAACAAGCGCTCTATATAGTGAGTGGTGAAATAGATCTGGGTGCCGATGGCGTTTACCCTGCGGGTCAGTTGCTCGTGCTGCGCACAGGCGCAGACATAGACATGTGTGCTGGAGTGCAGGGCGCAGTCATTATGCTGCTCGGTGGTGAGCCATTGGATGGGCCGCGTCACATGGCATGGAATTTTGTATCGAGTAATCCAGAGCGAATAAAACAGGCCAGCGATGATTGGTTGCACCAACGCTTTGCGCCCGTACCCGAAGAAACAGAATTCATTCCATTACCAGATTCGCTTAAATAACGTGTTAGTGGTCAGCTTTATGCGCATGCCATGCGAGTTTGGCAGCGCATAAATCTTCTATTGCTGTGCCTACGGATTTAAAAATAGTGATCTCATCATCATTGATTCTGCCAGCATGGCGATGGGATGCCAGATCAGCTAACTCGGCACGTACTGCGTCACGCGTAATGAGGCCTTGTTGTATAGGCTGAATCAAATCGCCTGCTTCAGCGAGCGCGCCTTCAAAGGTGTCTACAAAAATGTGTGCATGGCGTATCAGTGCATCGTCAGCCTCGCGCATATCTGGCCTAAAGCCGCCAACCAAATCTATGTGCGTACCTGGTGTTACCCAGTCGTGATAAATCAAAGGCTCTTTGCTTGTCGTTGCGCTGCAGATGATGTCGGCTTGTTTAGCTGCTACAGGCAAATCAGTCGCCTGATGAATAGCGATATGCTCGGGTAATCCCTCTGTACGCAATGCAGTTGCAGTGTGTGCGACGCTACCAGGATTACGACCCCACACAGTGACTTGCTCTATAGGGCGCCTGGCGCAATGAGCTATTGCCATGTGGGGAGCTAAGCGGCCCGTGCCAACCAGCAGCAGATGATGACTGTCTGGGCGCGATAAATAATCAGAGGCTAAAGCAGATGCCGCAGCTGTGCGTCGTAATGTGAGCTGTTCACCATCCATCAGTGCTAAAGGGACTCCGGTGGTCGCATCCATCAAAATGAATAAGGCATGCACTGTGGGTAAGCCAGTGAGATGATTGTTCGGTGCGACAGTGACTACTTTGAGGCCCAGCTCTTGGGCTTCTTGCCAGACCGGCATAATTAATAATGACGTGGGGCCCGCTTCGGAGAGGCGATGTGTGTGGCGCAGCGGTGCGTGTACCGCTTGCGTGAACATTACACGTAACGCTTCAATCAGGGTGGGATAGGGCAGGGAGCGCTTGAGCTGAGTACTGTTTATAAATG
>JAULVH010000002.1:17997-23691 GCA_032111105.1 Burkholderiaceae bacterium
ACGCAATCGCGCCAGCGGAGTCAAACAGGATCACAGCGCATGGGATAATCAAGTCACTCACAAGAAAGCGTATGCGCATGATGATTAGATCTGGCTTGATTTCCCGCTGCACCTTACTAGTCGTGATGGTATTGCTGGTGGCATCACTGACGGCATGCAGCACTTTACACAAAGATGCTGGATTACCTGCGCCTATTACACGATCGCTCGCGCAATTAAGTATCCCTCAATCAGCCGTGGCGCTGGATATTCGTACCCTCGAAGGCCAGTCATTGGTATCTCATAATCACCAAGTCGCCTTTCAACCCGCGTCGGTGTTGAAGTTGGTAACCACGGCAGCAGCGCTCGACATCTTAGGCCCGAATTATCGTTGGATTACGCGCGTGCATACGTCGGGTGCGATCGTGGCTGATGTATTGGAAGGCCATTTAATTATTGAAGGTGGCGGTGATCCTCGGCTAGCGCATGAAGATCTTGCGCGTTTACTGCGACGCTTGCGTGCTCTGGGTATACGCGAGATACATGGCGACTTGCTACTCGACCGTAGCTTGTTCCAGCAAACAGATGAAAATGCAGCGTCATTTGATGGCTTGCCGCATAGGGCATATAACGCCTTGCCAGATGCTTTATTACTGGATGCGAAAGCGATTAGTCTGCGATTTTTTCCTGATGCGCAAACGCAGTCTGTGCATGTCGCTATGGAACCACCCATGGCTGACTTTGTAATCGAACCACCTCAGCTTGATACGCAGCCCTGCGCTAACTGGCGAGAAAAACTAGGTGCGGTTGTGGACGAGCAAGCGGTGCACTTTACTGGCAGCTATTCGGCGGACTGCGGTGAAAGAGTATTGGTAGTGCATGCGAACGCACTAAATCATGTGCGTTACTTCGATGCTGTTTTTAGGCAGTTGTGGCGAGAGCTGGGAGGCAGTATCACGGGGCTTACGCGTGAAGATAAAAAGCCAGAAAATGCACGCCAACTCCTACAGTGGGAATCTGTCACCCTGACACAAACTATTCGCGATATTAATAAGTACAGTAACAATGTGATGGCGCGTCAATTATTAATTAGCCTGGCGCGATCACCTGACAGCACATCTGTTGGGGCAGAGGCAGGGGCTACACAAGCGACAACATGGTTGGGTTCGTTAGGTGTGAATACGCAAAGCGTTCTGCTAGAAAATGGTTCAGGCTTGTCACGCAAAGAACGTCTGAGTGCTGAGGCGCTTAGCGCAGTGCTGCTACATGCATGGAAAAGTCCATTCATGCCAGAATTTATAGCCTCATTACCCATCGTTGGACTAGACGGCACCATGAGCCGCTCTCTTACCGATTCCAAAGTTAAAAAACAGGCGCATATTAAAACCGGCAGTCTGAATGACGTTGCCAGTATTGCCGGCTATGTCAAAGCCAAATCAGGACGCTGGGTTAGCGTTGTTTGTATGGTCAATCATCCAGAGGCCAATCAGATGAAGGCGGGATTCGACGACTTATTGGTATGGATTTTCGAGAGATATTAATGCGCGTAACAAACTAATTACAGATGTTCTTGAGTCGACGTCACGGCAGCTGGTTTGGGTTTAAACATCACCGTAGACATAGCACTCAAAATTAATACGATCGCTGCGTAGTCTTGCCAATGAGGTGTTTCACCTAATATCCACGCGCCTGAAAACGTGCCGAGCACAGGAATAAACATCACAGATAAACTCGATGCCACCGGCGGCAGTATGCGCGCCAGCCTAAACCACACCACATGGGCAAATCCAAAAATAATTACCGCGTTATAAGCGATGCACAGCCACTCTGTGGAATTAGGTAAACGCATTTGCGGCAATTCAAAGACCAGCGCGATGAGGGTTACGCAGGTGCTTGTAAACGCCAGCATCCAAAAAGTAAGCGATAGAGTGGGCATATCTATGTGCGTGCGTTTCATCAGCACGGTGCCATAGCCCCAACCTGCAGCAGCCACTAATACCAATAAGGTTCCTAATGGTTGACCTGATATGCGTGAAAATTCACTGGACAATAACAACATGGCCCCTGACATGGCCAAAAGTATGCCCACCAGTGAAGAGCGATTAATGCGGTCGCCAAAAAATACCAGGCCGGCTAAGACCGCCCAGGCCGGCATGGTGTATCCGAGAATGGCAGCGCGGCCCGAGGACAACATTTTTACGCCAATAATAATGAGCGAATGCCACACCAGCATGTTGGGGATAGCGAGCTTGATGACTGTGCGGGTTTTGCCCTCAGGGATAGCGAGAGATATACCCTGAACTCGTGCGACTAGCCAGATGACAGCCAAGCCTCCTATCATGCTCAGCACACGAAAAGTCAGTGGCGGAAAATCACGCACACCTATTTTCATGACGGGCCAATTCAGGCCCCAGAACAGCGTCAACAGTGCCAGTAGCACTAAATCATTGCGGTGCAGTTGTCTCATGGGGCGAGACAATAGCATGACCGGCTACAATATCGCTTAGTCCTCCGCCTCTACTCTTACCATTGACTATCGTGAAATTCACTGAAAAGCTCTCAACGGCTACTGCCAAGCATAATTCTCTGCTGTGCGTGGGACTCGATCCAGATGTGGCGCGCTTTCCCGCAGAATTCAAAGGCAAAGCGGATGCGATATTTTTATTTTGCAAAGCCATCATCGATGCCACTGCGGCATATGCCTGTTCATTCAAGCCGCAAATTGCGTATTTCGCTGCACTAGGCGCAGAAGATCAATTGCAGGCCATCTGTGATTATCTGAAAAAAAACTATCCGACTATTCCTATCGTGCTCGACGCCAAACGCGGCGATATAGGTTCAACTGCTGAGCAATACGCGCGTGAAGCCTTTGAGCGTTACGACGCCGATGCGGTGACCTTAAATCCGTACATGGGGTTTGATTCCATTCAACCTTATTTAGAGTGGAAAGATCGTGGAGCCATCGTGTTGTGTCGCACATCCAACCCTGGCGGTTCGGATTTACAGTTTTTGAACATAGATGGCGTACCTTTGTATCAGCACGTAGCGCGCTTAGTCGCAGAGAAATGGAATCAACATGGCCAGTTTGGTTTGGTGGTGGGTGCGACATTTCCACACGAACTAGAACAGGTTAGAAAAATCGTGGGCGATATGCCTTTGCTGGTGCCAGGTATCGGCGCACAGGGCGGTGATATAGAAGCAACGGTAAAAGCTGGCCGTAGTTCTTCAGGCGCTGGCATGATGATTAATTCTTCGCGCGCCATACTTTACGCACAGCCCCAGGGCGAGGAGAGTTTTGCAGAGGCGGCATCGCGTGTCGCCCTGCAGACACGCGATGCTATCAATCGGTTTCGCCTTACATAAACACTCTACGGCGACTTACAGAGCGACCGATCTTTTTTTTTCCATGCACCCTACTGAATTTAGGGCCGCGCCTTAAGCCAGCCTCGGCAGAAAAATGATCACTGATCATAAAGATCAGTGCGGTTATCACCATCTGACGAAACCATCCAAAGGCAACGGCCAGCGGAGTATGGGTAGGCTATAGATGAATGAAAATTGTGATCGAAAATATCGATATAGTTATTCAAAAAATGGGATACGCGCTAACAATTAACTATTAGTTGAATTTGAAGTGCGATTACCAATTTTTTGTACAGTAGATAAAACTCTACGTGTGTGTAAGTCATATTCTGATGCAAAAAATTATCTGCTAGTGGTCGAAGAGCGCACAACTGTTCTAACAAAAGCACTGATTAAATTCCAGCAAGATATTTAAAGAGTAGCTGATTCAAGCTTAATCATAACTAAGCTTGACACCGCAGCGCACAGCTGTACTTCCTTGCCAAGGAATTCACCACAAATCAGCGCCTGGCTAATTTATAGCTGTGCCATAAACTTTAATAAGCCTCTTAACGCATGTTCTGCAGTTTGTGTTCGCACAGAGTGCCGATCACCGGAAAAAACTACGCGCTCAGTGTGCACCAGTTTGCCGTGCGCCCAGCCAAAACAAACGGTGCCTACCGGTTTACCCGGAACAGCACCGGTAGGGCCAGCGATGCCGGTGGTTGACAGGGCGACATGAGCATCCGTGTTATTTAACGTACCCTTTGCCATCTCAGCGGCAACCTCTACGCTGACTGCACCATGCTGCGCAATCAATGTTTCTGAAACATTGAGAAACTTTGTCTTGGATCCGTTGGAGTAGGTCACGAAGCCACAATCAAACCACGCCGATGAGCCTGCAATATCGGTGACGGCTTGCGAGATGCTTCCACCGGTAATCGATTCAGCGGTAGCCAGCAACCAGCCGCGCTGCTGCAGCGCCTGGCCAACCTCGATGGCTAACTGGTTTAAGTTATTCATAGCCGATTCCTTTTAATCTGTATGACTCACTATGCAGTGCAGAACCTGGTTGGCTGTGTAATTGCAAATTTATACAAAGCGCCAGATAGCCAGTGCGAGCAAGGTAAAAAAAGCAGCAAGGATATCGTCAGCCATAACGCCAAAGCCGCCTTTGTATCGTCGCTCAAACTGCCGTATGGGGGGCGGCTTAATCATGTCGAATGCACGAAATACCAGGAAGGCACAAAGTTCTTCTTTGAAACTTGCGGGTGTAACTAACAGCATGACCAGCCAGATCGCAATGATTTCATCCCAGACCATAGCGCCGTGATCCGCAACGCCGAGGGCGCGGCCAGTTTTTTCGCATGCCCATACACCGACGACAAATCCGATCACGATGACCCAGCCCCACGTCTGTGGCGTCATGATGTCAGGCCAACGCAGAGTGAACACATGAAATACCAGCCAGCCAAACAGGGTACCCACCGTACCTGGCATGACGCGCGATAGTCCGCTACCAAATCCTAAGGAAAGCAGGTGCACGGGGTGGGACAACATGAACTTCGCGTCAGGCTGAACTATAGGTAATCGTTCGGGTAGAGGGCTAGGGGTAGCAGAATTCACGAGGGTAGTTTTTCGTTGAAGTGATCAAAAGAGTGATTGCCAATTGAAACGGTAGTGCCTTTGCGATCTTGCACGTGTATGCCGGATCCCTGCGCTAATTTTCCTATGCACGTAACCTTGGTGTTGCTATGTTTTCCTGCCGCTAAGACAGCCTGATGCTGTTGAGCTGGCGCACTAAAACACAATTCATAATCATCACCGCCATTGAACGCCATAGCGTAGCGAATATCCTTGGGCTGACTTGCCAATGCTTCACCCAGCGGAAGATCATCTGCAATGATAGTCGCTGACAGCGATGATTGATTTAACACATGCCCCAGATCACCGACTAAGCCATCCGATACATCAATGGCGGCGCTGGCAATTCCCCGCAGGGCCAAGCCCAACGTCACACGCGGCACAGGGCGGTGCAGTCGTTCGCCTGCTTTACTGAGTAATTCAGGTGATAAGGAACGATGACCCTGTAAAGTTTCTAAAGCAAGACGCGCATCCCCCAGTGTTCCAGACACCCATAATTCGTCGCCTGCATGTGCACCGCTGCGTTTAATCGCATGGCTGCCGAACTGGCCGCTCAGGTCGAGACACTCGAGCGCCGTGTTGCGTCGCGTACCGCCGAGCTGGACCGTGCCAATGAACAGCTGCAGCGTGAGATGGCGGAGCGTTTCGCCGCCGAAGAACAGCTGGTACGCGAACAGCGGCGCCTCGCGGCACTCGAAGAACGTGAGCGGTTCGGCCGTGATCTGCACG
>JAULVH010000003.1:0-6057 GCA_032111105.1 Burkholderiaceae bacterium
GCCATCATGAAAATACGGTGGTGTTACAGCGACATTGCGTAATTGCGGCACTTTAAAGATAAACATATCTTCTGGCTTTTGAGTGTCATGAAATTTACCTTTGTCGCGACCTTTTAAAACTTCTTGTTCTTTGCTCCCTGTGGCGAGCCAGTAGTCTTCGGTCAAACCAAATTTTTGAAAGCTTTGTCCGCCGACTGTAACGCCACTGTGACAACCGGCGCAGCCTACACTCATGAATTTATCCAGGCCGATTTTGGCTTCTTTGCTAATGGCGCGTTGATCACCTTTTAAGTAGCGATCAAACGGCGCAGGTGTCAGCAGGGTGCGTTCGTAGGAACCGATAGCGGTAGCCCAGTTTTCAGCAGTCACCGCATCGGCTTCATTCGGAAACGCCTCATCGAATTTTTTTGAATAACCCAGTGTTTTCAGCTTGGCTTCGGCTTCGGCATAATTTTTATTACCGTAGGCGAGCGGGCTAAGCAAAGCTTTCATAGCCTGCTCTTCGACGGTTAACCGATTCCCGCCGTAGTGTTGAGCGACTAGCAAAGGGGTATTAAAAACGGTAGGAGCGTTACGCGGTAATTTTTTTCCGTTTAACCCGACCGACAGAGCCAGTGAGTCAGCACCGTAATAGCTAGGGTTGTGACAAGCGGCGCAGCTCATGCGCCCATCGGTAGAAACGCGTGTTTCAAAAAATAATGCCTTTCCTAGTTCTACACGTGCGGCTGAATGCGGGTAGTCATCCACGCGTACGGTATCGGGCAAGGCTTTGAACAGACCTCGCGCACGTTCTAGCAGTGCTTTGTCGGTATCTTCAGCACTAACCAAACCAACGATGGTGATAGAACATAGCGCGGTGATGGCCAGTGCGGTGCGGATTATTATTTTTAAATTCATGGGAGGCTCCTGAACTGCTATGGGTTGAGTTTGAGAGATTGTGCTCGTTTTCTTTTTATTCTGCACGACAGCGGGTCGCCAGGCATACGCTACATGGGTAATATCGATAGTTAAATTACTAAATAAATAACTTAAAGCGCATATTGAATCGTGTAAATGAACTAAGCCCAGACATTTCATGAAATGCATGATTGCAATGAGAGGTAGGCCTGCTTAGACTCGGTGTTTATCTCATTACAGAGCTTTTTTTAAAAAAGGCCATTCTACGGTGACTTTTCGACTGCTATCCCCATCCCGCCCATCCAGCACAAGCGCGTCAACTCATGCCTTGCAGTCTAAACCGCTGAATTCAGCGCGATCAGCTTGGCTATTACTACTAAGCTGTTTTTGTTCGGTGGCGCTGGCCGCACCTGCGAGCTGGACTAATGATCTTAACCGTATCAGCGATGCGGATTGGTCGCGTGATCGCGCAGCGCATCTGCTGGAGCGCTCGGGCTTTGGTGCCACACCTGAAGAAATTAACGATTTTGCCAAGCTAACGCCACAGCAAGCGGTGCGCCGGTTAGTTCGTTATCAGCGCATTGCCAATCCTCAGCCAGCATTTGTGCATTCAGGCGCTTTTGATCCGGGTTTGGATCCATTTGCTACATCGCGACCCGCGGCTACGGAATTAGCTCGCGACACCGGGCAATCTTTAGGTGTGAAGGTAAAGCCTGAAGGTAACCGCCGCATGCAACAAGTCGCCGACAGGTATTTGTACTGGCTGCGTGCGAGCAAATTAGAAAATCAGCGCATAGGCTATTGGTGGGCCAATCGCATGCTGACGACACGTCGTCCGCTAGAAGAAAAAATGACGCTGTTTTGGCATGGGCATTTCGCCACGGGCGAAGAAAAGGTGCGCGACTATCGCAAAATGCTCAAACAAAATGAATTGTTTCGGGCTAAAGCTACGGGAAATTTTCGCGATCTGTTAATCGGTGTAGCGCAAGACCCCGCCATGTTGGCGTATCTGGATGCCGCAGTTAACGTCAAAGGCGCACCCAACGAAAACTTTGCACGCGAAATCATGGAGCTGTTCACTATGGGCGTGGGCAATTACACGGAAGAAGACATACGCGAAGCGGCTCGCGCTTTCACCGGCTGGAATTATCGTGATCTGGATTTTGTCGTCAATCCAGCCCAGCATGATGCCGAGGTAAAAAAAGTATTGGGTCGCACTGGAAAATTTGATGGCATACAGGTGATAGACATTATTTTGGCTCAGCCTGTAACCGCTGAATTTGTCGCCAGTAAGTTGTATCGCTTTTTTGTGCGCGACGAAGTATCGCCAGAAATGCGTATCAAACTGGGTAAGCTGTTACGTGATTCACGCTATGAGATTGCACCTTTCCTTGAAACGATATTAAGTTCACGCGATTTTTATAGCGATGCCTCGGTTGCTACGCACATTAAATCACCGGTGGAATTAGTGATTTCTACCTACCGAAAAATGGGATTAAGCGACGTACCGGGTATACCGGATTTCAATGAATTAACCGATGCTATGGGACAGAAATTAATGTTCCCACCGAATGTGGCTGGCTGGGCCAGCGGCACCAGCTGGATTACGCCGGGCTTATTGCTGGTACGCGGTAATTTTATTTATGACACCGTTTTTCCACCGATAGATTTTGTGGCGAGCGATCGCGTACCTGGCAGTCAGTACCAAATTATTCCGGTGGCAGAGCAACTGGCCATGGGCAAGGATGTGACAACCGCAACCAAGCCCGATGGCAAAGAGCTGAGCTCTATGTCTATGCAAGCAGATCGTGATGAAGATTTCAATACGCGTTTAGCCAGTTATCACGCATGGCGCAAAGCGATAGAAAAAGTTAAGCCCATACCGCGTGCTACGGCTCAGTTAGATGTATCGGCCATGGTGCGTGCAGCGGGCTGCAAGACGGCGCAACAAGCTGTAGACCATTTACTGCTTCGTTTTTTAACTACGCCAGTCAATGCTGATCTGCGTATAAAAATTGCTGAGTTATTAGCCGCTGATTTGGGAACCACCGATTTGAAAGCAGCTGACAGTTACATGGAAGACGCCTTGCGCAATGCCCTGCATGTCATTTTGTCGCTACCCGATTACCAATTAGGATAATGACCATGTCAGACCACTCCATTAATTTAACGCGCCGTCAGTTGCTATCGGCATTGGCAGGTGCGGGTTTATCAGCGGGCTTGCCGTGGATGCCTGCTCAGGCGGCGCAAACGAATGCATCGCGTCGCATCCTGGTTGTGATGGAACTATCAGGGGCCAATGATGGATTGAACACGCTCGTGCCGTATGCAGATGATGCTTATTATCGCTTACGACCAAACATAGGCATTAAGCCCAACAAGGTACGGAAAATTGATGATCACTTTGGATTTAGCCCGGGCATGTCGGGTTTCGAGCGACTATTCAAAGACGGCAAAATGGCCATCATGCATGGCTGTGGTTATGCACAACCTTCGTTTTCTCATTTCACCTCCATGGCCTATTGGCACACGGGTGTACCGAATGGTGGTGAGCCCTATGGCTGGCTGGGCCGCGTAGCGGATGCGATAGATCCGCAATTAACGCCTAATTTTTTAGTCAACATCGATGAGCGGCAATCACTCGCTGTGAGGGCCGCACGCCATGTGCCGGTGGTGTTTGATGATCCTGATCGCTTTGCACGCAAAGGTTTGATTCAGAGCCGAGCATTGCTCGATGATGCATCGCAAAATGCCAGCAGCAATCCGTCGCAAAGTTTTTTGCATAGTGTCGCTGACAGTGCACGTCAGGCATCAGGTTTGGTGAGAGCGGCCTGGGATAATTACAAAACACCGGTGGACTACGGCATCGTGCCGGTCGATTTGCCTAAGGTCGCTGCGATGATCAAGGCGGATTTGCCTACGCGTTTGTATTACGTGGGCTACCGTCACAATGCGTTCGATACGCACGTACAGCAGGGTGAGCAGCATCAACGCTTACTGACTTATGTATCGGATGCCGTAGCTGGCTTTATGAAAGATATGGAGCGTATAGGCCGCGCCGATGACGTGACCTTGCTGGTATTTTCAGAGTTTGGTCGCCGCGCATCTGAAAATACCAGTTTGGGTACCGATCATGGAACGGCTAACCACATGTATGTCATAGGCAAGCCTGTCAAAGGCGGTCATTTTGGCGAAGTACCCTCACTGACAAATTTGGATGAGGGTGGTAACCTGAACTTCACAACCGATTTTCGCAGGGTGTATGCCAGTTTGATTGAAGGTTGGCTGCAACATGCCGATAGCAAAACACTGCTGTCGGGTGATTTCAAAACTTTTCCAGTTTTTGGGTGAATACCATGGCGGCGCATTTCGATCTTCCTGACATCAAGCTTTTCGTGAACATCGCTGAGGCCAACAGCCTTACACGCGGTGCTGAACGTTCGCATATGTCCTTACCTGCGGCGTCTATACGCATTAAAAATTTAGAAGAAGGGCTAGGCGTCAAGCTGCTCTATCGCACCAGTCAGGGGGTTACTCTTACGCCTCCTGGCCAAGCTTTTATGCATCATGCGCGACTCGTACTGCAGCAATTAAGTGATTTGCGTGCAGATCTGTCGGAATATGTCAAAGGTGCGCGCGGTCATGTGCGTATTTTTGCTAACACCACGGCCATGGCTGAATTTCTGCCAGCTTTGCTACAAAAATTTCTTGCTACGCATCCGGATGTCAATGTCGATCTTAAAGAGCGACTCTCACATGACATAGTTCGTGCTGTATCAGAGGGCAAAGTCGATGTTGGTATTGTTGCGGGTAATGTGCGCACCGATGGTTTGGAAACCTTAGCTTTAAGTGAAGATCGTTTGGTGTTGGTGACGTCTGAAACGCATGCCTTGGCTAATCGCGGCCGCATCGATTTTTCTGAAGCACTGACATACGATTTTGTCGGCATGATAGAAGCCAGTGCGATTCATACATTTTTGGCACAAGCTGCCAACGATTTAAATCGCCCCATCAAGATACGCATACAAGTAGGTAATTTTGAAGCCGCATGCCGAATGATCGAATCGGGTGTAGGTATAGGCGTGGTTCCGTTTTCATCGGCCAGCCGTCATGCCAAGACCATGAATATCGGTATGATTGAACTGACAGATGAGTGGGCGGTTCGCAAAATGCAAGTTTGTGTAAGAAACCTACAAGCACTTCCTGCTTTTGCGCGTGAATTGGTTGAGTTATTGGTCGCAGAAACACCTGTTATTGCCTAAGTAAGCTGCACACCCGACAGGGTTAATTGCCTTACAAGCCCGCGTTATAAATATCTGAATTGTTCCCGAGTGCAGGATCAGTCACACTTTTGATCCTGCTGCTTTGCAGCACGTGCACTCGACACCCGTTTAACCAGGATTATTTATGTCTCCAAGCAATCACCAGGACATACGCGATGCTATTCGCGATTTATGTTCACAGTTTTCAGCAGAATATTTTCGTCAGGTTGACGATGAGCGTGCTTATCCACAAGCCTTTGTTGAGGCCCTAACAAAAGCCGGTTGGTTAGCTGCGTTGATTCCGGTGGAATACGGTGGTTCTGGCTTAGGCATGGTTGAAGCTTCGGTGATTATGGAAGAAATCAATCGTTGCGGTGGTAATTCGGGTGCATGTCACGGTCAGATGTACAACATGGGTACGCTGCTGCGCCATGGTTCAAAAGTACAAAAAGATTTTTATCTTCCCAAGATTGCCAGTGGTGATTTACGTCTGCAATCCATGGGCGTAACGGAACCTACGACAGGGACTGACACCACAAAAATTAAAACGACCGCTGTTAAAAAAGGCGATCGCTATGTGGTGAATGGCCAAAAGGTCTGGATTAGCCGCATACAACACTCCGACCTGATGATTTTATTGGCTCGTACTACGCCCTTAGCGGAAGTGACAAAAAAATCCGAAGGCATGTCGATTTTTATTGTGGACTTGCGCACCGCCATAGGCAATGGCATGACTGTGCGGCCGATACGCAATATGGTCAATCACGAAACCAATGAATTGTTTTTCGAGAACCTGGAAATCCCGGTTGAAAATTTAATCGGTGAAGAAGGTAAGGGCTTTAAATACATACTCGATGGATTAAATGCAGAGCGCGCGCTGATTGCCGCTGAATGCATA
>JAULVH010000004.1:0-14180 GCA_032111105.1 Burkholderiaceae bacterium
TGGTTCTACATCTTTTACACCAAATGCTATCCAGAGATAGCCGATGGCGAGTAACAAAAGTCCCAAGGACATTTTGGTGGGAGAAGAAGGTTCAAATTTTCCCAGTTTCAGCCAAAGCCAGGCAAACACTGGCGCAAAACTGACTACATATATTGAATTTAGTGATGCAAAAAAGCTAGCCGGAACTGTAAAGAATCCCAAGTCACGTTGTGTTTGTTCCTCTGCAAAAAAAGTAAGGGAAGCGCCTGCTTGTTCAAAAGCACTCCAAAAGAAAACAACAAAGAACGATACGCTGAAAATAACCGCCACGCGTTGCTTCTCGATTTTACTTAATATTTTATCAGAAAAAATAATAAAGGCGATAAGGAGGGGAGCGGCTATTAACACATAGGTTAGGTAGTCCACCACTTTCGCATCCATATATAATGCACCAATCATCAAGCCAGATAATACAGTGAGTCCGATTACCATATTAATCGGGTTTAACCAGGATGCAGGTGCGCCATTGGGGGTTAAACCCAATACTTTTTGATTGGGGTCTACTACATACTTGCGGTGATATAAATATTGTACAATCACACTGATCACCATTGCGATGCCACCTGCCAAAAATGCCCATTTGAAGTCCTCAGGATTACCGGTATCGCCAACCAACCCACAAATGATGGGTCCAATAGCACCCCCAACATTGATTCCCATGTAAAATATAGTATAGGCAGAATCGATTCGTCTATCTCCCTTGCTATAAAGCTGTCCTACTAATGCAGAAATATTGGGTTTAAAAAATCCATTACCAGTGATCATCAGTCCAAGACCGGAAAAGAAAAGCATAGCTGATACATCCGGTGCCGTTTGATAGGTGGATGCGCAAAAAAACAAGAGAAATTCGCCCAACGCCATCAAAATTCCGCCAACAATAATTGAACGCTGGTTCCCCCAATAGCGGTCAGCTATATATCCACCTAGTAAGGGTGTTAAGTAAACCAAACTGGTATAACTACCATATAGATTAGAGGCAAAGGCCTTGTCAAACAAAAGAGCTTTGGTCATGAAAAGCACCAAAATGGCTCGCATGCCGTAGTAATTGAATCGTTCCCACATTTCTGTGGCAAACAATACGGCCAGCCCTTTTGGGTGTCCGGTAGGTGTAGATGGAGATGACATAGTTGGTTGGTTCATTTTATAGGTACTCAAAATAAAGATTATTCCTTCAATAGCAATTCCCCCAGGGCTATTTACTTTCGCGAAGAAACTCCAGCTATTCAGATGAAAATCTTATTATTAGGTTCAGGTGGACGAGAGCATGCATTGGCCGTTAAATTGGGGCAAAGCCCGCTTTGCACTAAACTATACATCGCTCCAGGTAATGCTGGAACGATAACATTGGGGGAAAATCTTCTTTTTTCTGTTACCGATTTTGAAGCGATTCGCAGTTTTTGTATCCAGGCTTCTATCGAAATGGTAGTAGTTGGACCCGAAGAACCGCTCGTAAAAGGACTGGTTGAATTTTTAAAACAAACCCCTGCACTCAGTCAATTGATGATCATTGGACCAGGAAGCGTAGGGGCTCAGTTGGAAGGGAGTAAGGCTTTTGCAAAAGCTTTCATGGAGCGAAATGGCATTCCCACTGCAGGGTATCGTGAGTTTACCAGTGAAAGTTTCGAAAAGGGGGTAAGTTATTTGTCTACCCATTCGCTTCCTATTGTATTGAAAGCAGATGGGTTGGCTGCCGGAAAAGGTGTTTTGATCTGCCAATCGCATGAAGAGGCCATACAGGGGTTTACTGAAATGATCCAGGCTTCAAAATTTGGAGATGCCGGAAAAAAAGTGGTTGTAGAAGAATTTTTACAAGGAATAGAGATTTCAGTTTTTGTATTGACCGATGGAAAAAGCTATGTGTTGTTACCTGAGGCTAAAGATTATAAGCGAATTGGCGAGGGAGACACAGGATTAAATACCGGCGGCATGGGTGCGGTGAGCCCTGTACCTTTTGTTGACTCGGTTTTGTGGGATAAAATCAGAACGCGGGTGGTGGAGCCCACGATACAGGGACTAGCTAAAGAGGGAATCGACTATTGTGGATTTGTTTTTATTGGCTTTATGATTGTAAAAGGAGAGCCATTTGTTATAGAGTACAACTGCCGAATGGGTGATCCTGAAACAGAGGTGGTTATGCCTCGTCTCCAAACAGACCTGGTCGCCTTGCTAAAAGCATCGGCTACAGGTCAATTATCGGCAATGAAGGTGGAAACTGACCCTCGTACAGCCTGTACAATTGTTGCTGTGAGTGGGGGGTATCCCGAAGACTATAAAAAAGGATTTACCATAGCTGGTTTGGAGGCTGCAGCAGGTACGGATGTATCCATTTTTCATATGGGGACACAACTTCGTGATGGTGCAACAGTGACCAGCGGCGGTAGGGTGCTTTGTGTGACCGCATTTGGAAATTCTGTTGCGGACGCGGCCAAGCATGCCAGGTCCGTGCAAGAAAAAATTCAGTTTGAGGGCAAGTATTTCCGTCGCGACATTGGATTTGAATTTAGCTGAGAAAAAGAGTGGTTTGGGATTTACGAATCCCTTTGAGAAGTTCTCAATTTCCCGCACCTTTGTTCAACTATAAAGTGATACTGAACATGGGAATTTTCAATTGGTTTACACAAGAAATTGCTATTGACCTTGGCACTGCAAATACGTTGATCATTCATAACGACGAGGTCGTGGTGAATGAACCGAGTATTGTAGCGCTGAATCGAAATAATCCGAAAGAAGTTTTAGCTGTTGGAAAGAAAGCACTCATGATGCATGAAAAAACGCATGAGAGCATTCGTACGGTGCGTCCATTACGTGATGGAGTAATTGCAGATTTTAATGCTGCAGAGTTAATGATACGTGAGTTGATCAAATTGGTTTATCCAAAGCGTCCATTATTACCGCCAAGTTGGAGAATGATGATTTGCATTCCTTCATCTATCACAGAAGTAGAAAAGCGTGCCGTGCGTGACAGCGCAGAACAAGCGGGCGCTAAAGAAGTGTATTTGATTCACGAACCAATGGCAGCTGCATTAGGTATAGGTATAGATGTGGAAGAGCCAGTTGGTAACATGATCATAGATATTGGAGGTGGAACAACGGGTATCACCGTCATTGCACTAGCAGGAATTGTTTGTGATCAATCCATACGTGTAGCTGGAGATGAATTTACTGCTGATATTATGGAAGCACTTCGTCGTTATCATTCATTGTTGATTGGTGAGCGTACAGCAGAACAAATTAAAATTCAGGTGGGCGCTGCTATGAAGGATATCGATAATCCTCCAGATGATTTTCCAGTGAACGGACGAGATTTGGTAACCGGTATTCCAAAACAAATTATGGTGAGTTACCAGGAGATTGCAGAGGCGCTTGATAAGAGTATCTTCAAAATTGAAGAAGCGATTTTGAAAGCACTAGAGCAAACACCACCTGAGTTGGCTGCCGATATTTATCGTCGTGGTCTCTACATTACGGGTGGAGGTGCCTTACTACGCGGATTGGATCGTAGACTAAGTGCCAAGATCAAACTTCCTGTGCACGTTGCCGATGATCCATTAAAGAGTGTTGTACGCGGAACGGGAATTGCATTAAAAAATTATGATCGCTATCCATTCGTGATGCGTTAACGGATGAAATTAAAACGGAACTACGTTGCGTAACGTCATCCTATTTATTCGTCGCTATCTGACTTTTTTTACTTTTCTGTTATTACAGATTCTATCGCTTTGGTTTTTGTATAGCTATAACAAATTTCATCAGGCTCAATTTTTGCAATGGGCCAACGAGTTGACGGGGCAGATAAATACCCGATACAAGAAGGTTGAGAATTTCTTTGTGCTTGGCGAAGAGAATAAACGATTGCATCGAGTTAATGATTCGCTATTGAATTTATTGGCACAACAATATGTGCAGCCCGACACAACTAAGCGGTTGGTGGTTGATACTATAATGCAAGATTCTACGCGTCAAACGCGTCGATATTATTTTAGGCCTGCTTCGGTGATTTTTAATTCGACTAGTGGTGAAAAAAATTATATACAACTCGATCGGGGATCAGTAGAGGGTATCACAGAAAACATGTCTGTATTAAATGCTGATGGAAGTGCAGTAGGAATTGTGGTGAGTGTCAGTCCTCATTTTTCACAAGTGATGAGCTTGTTGCATGTGCGTCAAAAAGTGAATGTGGCATTACAAAAGACGGGCGATTTTGGAACGTTGGAGTGGGATGGAGCCGATCCTAGTGTAATGCTATTAAAAGGACTTCCTAAAAGTGTACCCGTTAAAGTGGGAGATGTGGTTGTTTCGAGTCGTTATTCTTTCAATTTTCCTCCTGGCTATCCGGTTGGTGTAGTGTCGGGGATTGTAAGTGACAACAGTACAAACTTCTATGTATTAAAAGTTCGCCCAAGCGCTCGTTTTAATAATCTGCAACATGTATTTGTAGTAGAGAATTTACAATATAGTGAGCAGTCTAAATTGGATGAGGATACCAGAAAGCGTATTGAAGATCCAAAAAGAAATCCCCGATGAGAGAAGTGATCAGAAATATTATGCGGATATTTTTATTCCTTTTTATAGAGGTATATGTTTTGCATAGTATTCCTCATTTGCATCGTTTTATTTCACCTTCGCTCTATTTTATTTTTTTACTTTGGTTGCCTTTTTCAATTCGCCCTCGCTTATTATTGTGGATTGCCTTCTTTACTGGACTTATCGTAGATTATTTTTTACAATCTCCGGGCTTACATGCATCTGCTTGTTTGGTACTAGCGTTTATCCGCCCCTTTTTAATCAGCGTGTTGACCCCCCGCGATAGTGCTGAGTTTAACTACCGAGAGCCTTCTCCACAATCATTATTGTGGGCGCCCTATGTAATTTATATTACAGTGCTGACGTTCTCTTATCACACTTGGTTAGTGTTTTTGGAGTGGCTTAGCTTTGGATCGTTTGGAGATTTTCTTGTCAAGATTTTTGCATCCACTGCTATTTCGTTATTATTGATTATACCAATTGAATTATTATTTCCGCGACAAATGCGATATCGTACGAACGTGGGAAGCTAGTTGAGCATCTTTTATGGCAGTATACAATCAGTCGCGCAGTAATACAATCCGCATCATCATTTTGGTGGCTTTTGTGTTGATCGGTCTACAACTGTTCTATCTGCAATTAATAGATCGTCGCTATAAGCAATTAGCTATGGATAATGCGGTCTATGCAAAAGTGATTTATCCAGAACGGGGTATTATATATGACCGGAAGGGCCAGGCTATTTTAAATAATACAATCATTTTTGACTTGATGGTTACTCCTGCAGAGGCAAAAGGAATCGATACGATTGCGTTTTGTCGCTTACTTAACATGGACACCAGCGAGTATCGAAAACGAATTGTTGAGGCGATTGTTAAAAATACCAGTGTTCGTCCTTCCATCTTCAAAGCAATGTTGACAAAAGAATTGCAAGCTCGCTTTGAAGAAAACAGTTGGCGCTTTCCAGGATTTAATCTGGTTGAGCGTCCCTTGCGTACCTACCCTTATAATGCAGCTGCACATATATTAGGATATATCCGTGAGGCAGATAAAAGAGATATTGAGCGATCTAATAATTTTTATAGACAGGGTGATTACATAGGGAAAACAGGGTTGGAATCGTATTATGAAACTGTGTTGATGGGGCAGCGAGGAGTACAGTATATGATCAAAGACAACAAAAACAGAATTGTTGGTCAATATGAAAATGGCGAGTATGATACGGCAGCCATAGCGGGACGAAGTTTGCGTACACATATTGATATTGAGTTACAACAGTTGGCCGAAGTGTTGATGAGTAACAAAGTAGGGGGCGTTGTTGCAATTGATCCAAGGACTGGAGGAATCTTGACAATGGTTTCAGGGCCTAATTATAATCCAAATGATTTGTCAGGCTCAGAAGGAAGTAAAAACTTCAGTCGAATGCAGTTAGATGTCTCGGGTCCCATGTTGAACCGTGCAATTTCGGGACGTTACGAACCCGGATCAATTTACAAGCCGTTAGGTGCGTTGATTGCTTTAAACGAAAAAGTAATTTCTGCTTCTTGGGGCTACCCTTGTGGTGGACGTTATACATTATGTGGCCACGGTAAGCCAGAGTGTACGCATGCAGGCGGAGGACATGCGGCCAATGTTCGGTTGGCTATTGCTAATTCTTGTAATGCCTACTTCGCGCATATTTATCGATTAACCGTAGATAATTCAAAATATAAAAATGTTTATGATGGTTATTTGCACTGGAAGCAATACATGAATGCGTTTGGACTCGGCGTTCGGTTAGGAGTTGATTTGCCTAATGAAAGTACGGGAGGTATTCCGGATACTGTGGTCTATAATAGAGAGAATGCAGGTCGCTGGACTTCTTGTACTAATCTTACGTTGGGTATTGGTCAGGATAAAATGCAAACTACTCCTTTGCAAATGGCAAATACCATGTGTATCATTGCGAATAAAGGGTATTACTATACTCCTCATTTTGTAAAAGAGATAGAGGGAGAAACTGAACGGGATCAGGAAAAGTTGAGTCAGTTCAACAAACGCCATGATGTACTAACTAATATCCCCGATGTTGTATTTAATGAAGTTATTGAGGGAATGAGTGATGTGGTTAAAGTAGGAACAGCTCGCGGTGCACAAATTGAAGGAATAGAAGTATGTGCTAAAACAGGAACAGCTGAAAACTATACAATCTTAGATCGCAGACGCGTAAAGCTTCCGGATAATTCCATGTTTGTATGTTTTGCTCCGAAAGAAAATCCTCGTATTGCCATTGCAGTTTTTGTTCAAAACGCTGGATTTGGAGCAACCTGGGCAGCTCCTATAGCGCGAATGATGATGGAAAAATATTTGTTGGATACGTTAACAGCTAAAAGTAAACTTGATTCAGCGCGCATAGCAGGTACTAATCTGATGCCGTCCTATTTTAAACGTTTGCAATACAAGGAAGACTCCATTCGTGCTTTCAAGTGGTTTCAGGTAACTAAAGACAGTTCTTATATAGATCGTTTTTCTCAAATCGAAGTTCCTGATCACTCATTACCTCGTCCTCATAATAATGACACTGGTAGTAGCTTACCTGTATGGATGAGTGTATTATCTGCTGCATTATTACCTAAGTCTAATTTTGAAAATCAGCACAGCTATTCTGCATGAGAAATTCTTCCACCATATCTAAAGGGATTGATTGGAGTTTGGTTTGGATTTATCTGGCTTTAGTATTGATTGGGCTCTCTGCTATTTTTGCGGCTACTTACCAAGAAGGCGATCCTGTTTTACAGAGTTTTGTATCCTTTAAAACTGATTACAGTAAACAGTTTTACTTCTGGGGAGTCGCATTGATTATTGGCTTCTTTATTTTATTAACCGACAGTAAATTTTTTCCTGCTACTTCTAATTTTTTGTATGCAGCGGGAATACTTTTGCTTTTACTGGTTTTCCCTTTTCACTCTCGTATTAAAGGAACAGAATCAATTATTCGGATTGGGGCATTCAATTTTCAGCCAGCTGAGTTTTGTAAAATATTTGTTGCGTTGGCACTTGCTAAGTATTTCTCAAGGCCTGAAACAAATTTTAATAGACCGGGCAGTCAATTTACAGCTGCACTACTAGTATTGATTCCTGCAGGAATGGCGATTTTACAAAGAGAGACTGGACTGGCATTAGTTTACTTTTCTTTTTTTCTGATGATGTATCGTGAAGGACTGCCATCCATTATACCTACCATTGGATTTGCGTTGGTCATACTTATTATTGCCAGTATTTTGATTCCACCGAATACACTGGCAATTGTCCTATCCGTGATTGCTGTCTTATTGATTTATGTACTTCGTCGCCAAATTAAACGTCGTAAACAGATACTGACTAGTATTTTACTGATTTGGGCTATTGCAGTAGGAATTCAACGATTTGCCGTACCGCTCATTTTTGAAAAACTACTTCAGAAGCATCAGGTTGAAAGAATCTATAATCTCTTTGGGAAAGATAACCCCTACGATCCTAACTATGCGGCACTTCCTGAAGAGGATTCAAAAAAGAAGAAAGAAAGCGGAAGTAGTTATAATGTTCGGCAATCTAAAATTGCTATTGGTAGCGGGGGATTTTTTGGTAAAGGAATTTTTAGCGCCACTCAAACACGATACGATTTTGTTCCAGAGCAGCGCACTGATTTTATTTTTTGTACTGTAGGCGAAGGGTTCGGCTTTTTGGGGAGTATTATCTTACTAGGACTTTACCTAACGCTTCTTCTAAAGATCATAAACATAGCGGAGCGTCAGCGAAGTACGTTTAGTCGTGTGTATGCGTATGGCGTTTTATCAGTTTTCTTTTTTCATATTGCTGTTAATATCTCTATGACTATAGGGTTGGCACCCGTAATTGGTATACCACTTCCTTTTATCAGTTATGGCGGAACAGCTCTTTTAACTTTTACCATATTACTAGCTATTTTAGTTCGTCTCGATGCCGATCGTCAAATGGTGCTTCGGTGATTGTACCTTTGCTCTATGAAAATAATTCCCCTTTCTGAAGGTTGGTTTACAGTAGATCATTCTAAGCAATTTGTTCCTTTTGATGCTAGTGCTGACAAGATCCAAAATCGTCCAGCAGGAAGTTTATTGGTAGAGATACAACCATTTGTAGTGGTTACTTCTAAGGATATTATTTTAATAGACGCTGGTTTGGGGTTTTCAACTAATGGGACCTTGCAACTTCATTCCAACTTACAGGCAGCAGGGATAGCACCTCATCAAATTACCAAAGTACTTCTTTCTCATTTGCACAAGGATCATATAGGCGGTATTGTGTTGAAAACGGAACAGGGGTTTTATCCTGCATTTCCTAATGCCACCTATTATGTGCAAGCAGCTGAATTAGAGCATGCACTCTCTCACACTGGCACTTCTTACACTGCTCCAATAGTTTCCTGGCTCAATTCCTATTCAAATACAAAAATTCTATCGGGCTCAGCATTTATTGATGGATACATTGAGTGTGAATTGACAGGTGGTCATTCCCGCTTTCACCAGGCTATTTGGATTCGAGAGGGAGCGTCTATTCTGTTTTATGGTGGTGACGAAGCGCCTCAGTTACAACAAATGCGTCACCGCTTTGTCGCGAAGTATGATTTTGATGGTAAGCGTGCAATGGAATTGCGACAGGAGTGGTGGAAAAAAGGAGAGGAAGAGAATTGGACCTTTCTTTTCTATCATGATGTAAAGCACCCAACGTTCTCTTTTTCATCCAACAATTAAAAGTCTCTCGGTGGTGGGGGTGGCCCCATTCTTCCTGGGCCTTTTCTTTTTCTCATTCGTTCTTCTTGAATGTCCCGTAGAATATGAATGAAGTCTTCTTGTAAGTCATAGATCTGCAAAACGCGACCCTCTCCAACGATAGGGGCAAATTCTTTTCGATATTTGATTTGAAGTTCAATGATTTGTTGACGATTCAATAGACGGTCTTCTCTGTTTTTTCGAAGTGTTTGTTGAAATTCTTTATGATACTTCGCAAAAACAGGGCCGAAGGCTTCTCGCTCTTTCCCCGTCATTCGCATTCTCTTTTGAATGAACAGATTCATTTTTTCAGGAATTCGGTCTCCCAGTGGAGGCTGTGCTAATGTGGTTTGCAGAAGTCCCCAGCAAAATAAAGTGAGGGTAATTAAATATCTCATGGTGTATTAGTAGGGATTTCGTTTAAAAATGAACTTAACTCTTCGGTAGGAATATCTTTTACTAACTGTGCAATTTCTTTATTGTCTATCGCGGCAACGCTTGGAGTGATAGTTTGTATCGGCGCATGTGATTGAATAAACTCAGATAGACTTTCTTCGCTTAAATTGGTGACTTCTTTTTTCACCCATTTAGTAGTGTCAGCTGCACTTTCATTTTGTTGGCGGTCAGTAAAAAAATAGAGACTTGCAAATAAAATCCCACAAATGGATGCCGCTGCGGCAACTGTCAACCAACCCTGTTTGCTCAGATAGAATAGAGGTGCTTGTTTTTTTACAGATTGACGATGAATTTGCTGTACTATCGATGCAGACAGGTTTTCAAAATAATTGGTAGGTACCTGATAAGGTGCGCTAATGCCAGCAGGAAGACCTGGTGCAATCTCTTTTAGTTCATTCTGTATCGTTTCTTTTTCGTTCATGTTCTTGTATAAGACAAATTAAAAAATAGGCGGTTTAATTATTCAATAAATAGTCTTCAATTTTTTTTGCGGCATGATGATAGCTGGCTTTTAAAGCTCCTTCACTGGTTCCCAACACTTTACTCATTTGTTCATAGGGCATCTCATCATAGTAGCGGAGGGTAAAAACAAGACGTTGTTTTTCAGGTAGCTGTTGAATGGCAATCTGAAGTTTCCACTCTAACTTTTGGGCATCAAAATGATCGTCTCCTTTAATCCGTTCTGCCAGTCCTTCCTCTTGTTCTATTGAGTGCGCTTTTAGCTTTCTTTTTTGTTGGTCTAAAAAACTCAGACATTCATTCGTCGCAATTCGGTACATCCAGGTAAATAATTGACTGTCTTCTCTGAATTTTTCCAGTCCGTTCCATACGCGGATAAAAATATTTTGAACAACATCATTGGCATCTTCATGTGATACGACCATTCTTCGGACATGCCAATAAATGCGTTGCTGGTATTTTTCTACCAATGCAGTAAAAGCAGCTTCTTTGGTGTCAAGCTGACGAAAGCGAAAGAGAATTTCTTGGTCAGAGTGGTGGGTCATGTACCGGTTAACGGTTAGACCTTGAAGATACGATGGAGTTTAACCCTTGCGCTGAATCGCTTTTTCTGCTGCAGCCACAATATCGGGAACATCCAGGCCATATTTTTTCAAGAGTTGCGCTGGTGTTCCACTTTCTCCAAATGTGTCTTTTGTTCCTACGTATTCAATCGGCACCGGACAATGTTTGGCTGCTACTTGTGCAATGGAGTCACCAAGTCCTCCAATAATATTGTGCTCTTCGGCTGTAACCGCGCAACCCGTTTTTTGGAGAGAAGCAATCACAGCAGCTTCATCGAGTGGTTTGATCGTATGAATATTGATTACTTCGACACTGATTCCTTTTTCTTCCAATTGAATGCCAGCTTGGATTGCATTCCAAACCATATGGCCACAGGCAAAAATGCTGATATCTGTTCCTTGTGAAAAATGCTGCGCCTTTCCTATTTCAAAGGGAAGGGTGGATGTGAAAATGGGCCAGGATGGACGACCAAATCGTAAATAAACAGGTCCTTGATAAAGTGCAATTGCTTCGGTTGCTGCTTTTGTTTGTGCATAATCACAAGGGACGACTACAGTCATACCCGGAAGCATTTTCATGAGTCCGATATCTTCCAAAATCTGGTGTGTCGCACCATCTTCTCCCAGTGTAAGTCCTGCATGTGAGGCACAGATCTTTACATTCTTTTCACTGTAAGCCACACTCTGACGAATTTGATCATATACTCTTCCGGTAGAAAAGTTTGCAAAGGTGGTGGTGAAAGGAATCTTACCTCCAATCGTGAGTCCGGCTGCTACGCCAATCATATTAGCCTCTGCAATTCCGCATTGAATAAAACGATCAGGAAATTCTTTCATGAACTGATTCAGTTTCAAAGAACCTGCCAGATCTGCGGTAAGCGCAACGATGTTTGGATTTTTACGTGCAGCTTCTACGATGCCATCTCCGAAGCCGCTACGCGTATCTTTATTTCCGGTGGATTGGATTGCTTTTAACATGGTCACAAAAGTAGGAGTTCAAGTTGGAGTTATCAATTGAAAACAGTGTTTCCAGCTTTTAATTCTTGTTCCCATTTCCAGGCTGTAGACATGATGTCTTCCAGCGAGTACTTGGCCTGCCAGCCTAGCACTTTTTGGGCCCGGTCATTGTTGTCCCAGAAACCCGGCGCGGCCATCTGCCCTTCCATGGCCTCGATCTCGCGCTGCTTTTGTTCGCAGTCAAAGAAACCTCCACAAGTGGCCCGCGCGCTTCTTGATGTTCTCGATGTGGGAAAAGGTCTCGGGAGAGAGCATGGGAACCCTTATGAGCGCAACGGCTCCCGGCGGGCGCAAGGGCAAATGCGGACGGCGCCGGGCGATCGTCCGTGGGGCGGGACCCGACGCCGCGTCCCGGGGCGCGGCCGGAGGCCGGCGGGGCCGAAGTTCCCCCCCCCAGCCTGTCGCCGCCGCCGATCGGGCGACGAACGGTCGCGCCGAGGCCAAGTCGGCTACGCGCCCGCCAACTGCGCCGCCGTGAGTTCGTTGAGCAGTGGTTCGCCTCGTTCGTAACGCCCGAGGTTCAGCGCGAAAATGTCCCAGAGGCGGCTCCGGAAGTTGGGGCTCAGGCTCGAGCCCGAGATGTGGGGCGTGAAAATGACGTTCGGGAATGCCCAGAGGGGATGCTCCGGCGGCATGGGATACCGGTAGTGCGTATCGAGCGCGGCCCCGGCGATCCATCCTTCCTGCAGCGCGCGGACGAGCGGTTCCTCGCGGATGATCGGACCCCGCGCCGGGTTCAGCACGAAGGCCCGCGAGGGCAGCGCCCGCAGCTCCGCCTCGCCGATCCGTCCCTCGGTCTGCGGGGTGAGCGGCATGGCCACGACGAGAAAATCCAACCCGGCGAGAAACGCCTTCTCCTCGCCAGCGCGGAAGACGCGGTCGGGGAGCGTGCCCTCTGGGTCTCCCGTCCCCGGTACTTGGTAGACGAGACCCGTCGGCCGGACGCCCTCCCGGGTCAGCACGTGGACCGTGAGTCCAAGGTGCCTCGCCAAACGTGCCGTCTCGCGACCGATCCCGCCGTAACCCCAGATCCCGACGGTCAGGCCGCGGATCTCGCGCTGGAAGACGGCGCCGCGGTCCCAGATCCGCGCGTCCTGGTTCCGGATCATCTGTCGGAGATTGCGCGCGAGGTTGACCATCATCGCCACGTTCCATTCCGCGATCGGCACGTCGAAGCAGCCGCGGCCATTCGTCGCCCGGATGCCCCGGGACGGGAGCGCGTGCCGGAAGAGCTGCGAATACCCCGTCGAGGCGATCTGGATCCAGCGCAACGCCGGCATGTCCGCCAAGTTGGTCGGCGGGTACGTGCAGAAGAGCGCCTCCACATCGCGGAGTCGTTCAGGCGGGAGTTCGCGCTCGACCTCGGCTGGCGGCACCACCACGTCGAAGTCGTTGCGCCCGCCCTGCCGGAGACTGTCCAGCACCGCCGGTTCCACCGGCACGTCGATCAGCACCTTCATGGGGGGCATCAGTCGCGGAGGATCTTGCCCGGGACGCTGTTGAACTCGCCGGAGCCGGGTTTGAAGGGGTAGCGGCGCCGCGTGTCCTCCGTCAGCACCACGCCGAGGCCGGGCCGATCCGGCGGCAGTACGTAGCCGTCCCGGATCACGAGACCGCCGTCGATCATTTCCGAGTGCAGCCCGGCGTAGTCGGGGGCGATTTCGAGGATGCAGGTGTTGGGCGCGGCGAAGCCGGCGTGCACGTTCTGCATCAGGGAGGCGCCCGCTCCCCAGGCGTGGGTGGCAATCTTGCGCCCGCGCTCCTCAAGCAGACGGGCCACCGCCATGAATTCTCCAAGGCCGCCGGTGAACGAGGCATCGGGCTGGCCAATGTCGAAGCTGTCCTGGCGCGTGAAGACCTTCCATTCGTAGGTCGCGGTCAGGCATTCGCCCCCGGCGATCGGGACCGTCGTCGCTTTGCACAGCTCGGCGTAGCCCCAGGGATCGGTGTAGTGCAGCGGTTCCTCGAGAAAGAAGAGGTCGAAGGGCTCGAGCGCCCGCGCGACGGCGGTGGCGACCTCGAGATCCCAGGTGCGGTGCGGGCTGTTGCCCATGTGGCCGTCGAACATGATCCACGCATCCTTCCCGGCATGCGCCCGCATGAACGCCGCTTTGTCCGCCTCGAAGTCGGCCGCCTCGCGCGCGTCCGCCGGGGAATAGAAGCCCTGCTCGGCCGAGAAGCTCCCGGAGCCGACCTTGATCCCGCGGAAGCCGAGCGAGAAGTAGTGATCGATCTTCCGGGCCAGCTTCTCCTTGGGATAATTGCTCGGACCGCCGGTCGCGTAACAAGGCAGGCGGTCAAACTTCGCCCCGCCGAGCAGGGCATGCACGGGCTTGTTCTCCAGCTTCCCCTTCAG
>JAULVH010000005.1:0-2843 GCA_032111105.1 Burkholderiaceae bacterium
TAAGCACTGCGATAATCTTTTCGTACTACCAGCTTCTCAAACGCGCGACAAAGACGCCTTGAGTGAGGAAGGCGTAGAGCGCATTTTGAATGAGTGCAAAGAAATGGGATTCGACTACATCGTGTGCGATTCCCCAGCCGGTATAGAACGCGGTGCTGTCATGGCACTGACGTTTGCAGATGAAGCCATCATCGTCACCAATCCGGAAGTATCGTCGGTACGCGATTCAGACCGCATACTTGGCATCATCCAAGCCAAATCGCGCCGCGCACAAACCGGTGACGCTCCTGTAAAAGAACATTTGCTCATCACACGTTATGTACCCAAACGCGTCGACGCGGGTGAGATGTTGTCGTATGAAGATGTGCAGGAAATCCTGCGTATACCGCTGATCGGTATTATTCCTGAATCAGAATCTGTTCTGCATGCGTCGAATCAGGGTAATCCTGCGATTCACGTCGCTGGCAGTGACGTATCAGAAGCGTACAAAGACGTGGTTGCTCGTTTCCTTGGCGAAGATAAACCATTACGTTTTACTGATTACGAAAAGCCGGGCATTTTGTCGCGGATCTTTGGAGGTAAGTGATATGTCACTCTTATCCTTTCTCTTCAATAAAGAAAATAAATCTGCCAGTACCGCCAAAGAGCGTTTGCAGATCATCATTGCCCGTGAACGTACTATCCACAATGGCCCAGATTTCATGCCCGCGTTGCATCAGGAGCTCATTGCCGTCATTTCCAAATATGTGCAAGTCAATCCAGAAGACATAAAAATCTCTCTCGATCGCCAAGGCAATCTGGAAGTTTTAGACGTCAACGTTGTACTGCCGGATGTCACCGCATCCAATTGAAGTTAGTTCATCTCCACTGCTGCATGGTGTGGATTTCACTTCCGCACCGCGCAAAGCTAAAGGCATCACGGTAGCCACTGGACGCTTAGTCCGTGATGTCTTTGTGCTTGAACATCTGCATGTTCTATACGACTTTTCTCAATTCCAAACCTGGCTGGTACAGCCGGGGCCTTGGGTAGCGGGATTTGATTTTCCGTTTTCACTCTCACGTGAGTTAGTACAGTTACTCAACTGGCCCACTGAATGGCCAGCACTCATACAGCATTACGCTTCCCTATCGCGTGCTGAAATACGCGACACATTCAAAGCCGTCTGCGATAGCCGCCCTGCGGGTAGCAAATTTCTACATCGCCAAGGTGATAGCGCTGCAGGCTCATCGTCTTCTATGAAATGGGTCAATCCACCAGTGGCCTATATGCTGCATGCCGGTGCGCCTATGCTGTTGAACTCAGGCGTATCGATACCTTGCATGCATGATGGTGATCCACAACGAATTGCACTTGAGGCGTATCCGGGCATGATCGCGCGATCAATAACGCGCAACTCGTATAAAAGCGATACCCCCGCAATGCAAACGCCAGAACGTCGCAATGCGCGGCTCGATATTCTTACTGGTTTAGAAAAAGCCGAGCATCCTTACCGCATCACTCTGAATGCAGGCAAGTTTCGTCAGCGATTAGTCGATGATGGCAGCGGCGATTTACTCGATGCTGTGCTGTGCGCCATACTCGCCGCCTGGGGATGGCAGCGCCGCGACTCCAACTATGGTTTACCACCGCATGATGGTTTGGAAGGTTGGATAGTCGGTGCGTAATGGGCGTCTGAGTTAGCTTATTGAGCTTAGGTAGCCTCAGCAGCTTACGAGTCTAATGATGTCAAACGCTTTTCTGCAAATGCCGCATACCACTGCAGCGAGTGAGGATTACTCATGGCGTCTGGGTTGGCGATCTTTTCTATCGGTGTGCCCAGTAATAATTTTTTAATGGGCAGCTCCATTTTTTTCCCGGTTAATGTGCGGGGAATTTCCGGAACGAGAAAAATATCATTAGGCAGATAACGCGCTGATAATTGAGTACGTATTTTCTCGCGTAGTTTGTGGATGAGGTCCTCATCATGCACTAAGCCCTCGCGCAAAACGACAAACAACGGCATATACGATTCGCGCCCCAGATATTCCAAATCAACCACCATGCTGTCGACGACTTCGGGCAGTTCATCTACGACGCGATAAATTTCTGCTGTCCCCATGCGTATGCCATAGCGATTGATGGTCGCATCAGAACGACCATAAATGATAGCGCCGCCTCGTGGCGTAATACGTATCCAGTCGCCATGTCGCCACACGCCGGGGTAATGATCAAAGTAGCTGTCCAGGTAGCGTTTATTGCCCGGATCATTCCAGAAAAAAAGCGGCATGGTCGGCATGGGTTGAGTGACAACCAACTCACCTACATGATCAATAACCGACTCGCCTTTATCATCAAACGCATGCACTGCAATACCTAAAGAGCGGCATTGCATTTCACCCGCATAAATAGGCAGTACAGGACATGCCCCCACAAACGAGGCGACGACATCGGTGCCACCACTAATGGAAGCAAGCATGATGTCTGCATGTACGTTTTTATATATCCAATGAAATGCTTCATCGGCCAGTGGTGATCCGGTAGAGCCCAGACTACGCAATCGACTCAAATCAGCGATCTTGGAAGGTTCGATACCCGCTTTCATGCAGTTGGCATAAAACGCCGCACCTACCCCCATAAATGTCAGCTGCATATCTTCTGCAAAACGCCACAGACGGCTCATGTCTGGATAGCCGGGGTTACCGTCGTAAATTATGCAGGTCACCCCGTTCAGCAAGCCGGCCACTTGGGCGTTCCACATGACCCAACCGGTGGAGCTGTACCAGTGAAAACGCTCGCCAAAGCTGTTGGGGTGGTAGCTGCAACCCACATCGTTGTGCAAAATTTTGTTGGCCAAGGCCACGAT
>JAULVH010000005.1:2853-7267 GCA_032111105.1 Burkholderiaceae bacterium
TGATTTGCGCATTCCACATCACCCAGCCGGTGGTGGTGAACCATAAAAAGCGATCGTCTTCACCCAAATCTAACGCGAGTGCATTACCCTTGACGGCTTCTAACAGGCTTCCCGCATGCCCATGCACTATGGGCTTAGGCATACCGGTTGTTCCTGATGAATACAATATCCATAGCGGATGATCTGCTGCCACCTGCTCGAACACCATAGGCGAGGCCTGCGCAGCAGGATGTGAAAACAATTCATCCCACAGCATGGCACCGGCTAATTGAGAGGTCGTATTCAGATAAGGAAATAAAACCGTGTGCTGCAGAGTTTTGAGCTCATCTCTTAAGGTGGTAACGACATCCATTCTGTCAAAATCTTTACCGCCATAGCGGTAGCCATCTACTGCAATCAATACTTTGGGTTCGATTTGCTGAAAACGATCCAATACACTCGAGGCACCCATATCGGGTGAACAGGATGACCAAATAGCACCTACGCTTGCACACGCAAAAAATGCGACTACCGCCTCAGGCGTATTCGGAAGATAGGCAGCAACGCGATCGCCTGGTTGCACGCCCATGGCGCGCAGGGTATTGGACACTTCCGTGACTTGGTCTCTGAGCTGCTGCCATGAGAGACTAGTTCTATCGCGTGTTTCAGATTCTGCTATGACTGCGAGCTTGTCGCCCGTGCCTGCAGTCGTATTGAATCGAAACAGCTGCTCTGCGAAATTGAGTCGGCAATCTTCAAACCAGATTGCGCCCGGCATAGTGCGCTCAACCAAAACCCGCTTGTAGGGTACCGAGCAAGTAATCTCAAAATAGTCCCAGACAGACTCCCAGAATTCTTCGATATTCTCTACCGACCAGTGCCACAGCGCGTTGTAATCAGCAAAATGCTTTCCTCGCTCTGCCAGCCACTGCTGGTAATCGTGTAATCGGCTGCGCGCAATACGCTCGGGGCTAGGCGTCCACAACAGTGGGTGCTGATCTGCCATGCTCATCTCCGTTTATTTTTATTAATTTACGGCCTATGATAATGCAAAGCGCAAACACGACTATCACCACCCACCAGCACCCGTCTAACCCCACAAAAAAAACTAGTGCAGCATATCGCCCTGATCTTTTAACAAATCATCACTACCCTGTTTACTACCTCGTTCGTGCGTGGTTGTTTCAGTCAGTTCACGCTGACCTTCGGAATACGATTCATACGCCGATGTTTCAGGTGCGGACTTCTCAGATTGATTGCGCGTTAATCTGTACATAACCCACAAACCGGCACTCACTGCGCACGCAACAGACACCGTATCTGCCACTGACCAGCGCGTAGGGTGAACAGGCTGTATTACGGGGCCTATCGCCAGATTGTGCTGAACCGCTTCTACACCGGGTATCGATTCCACTACCTCCAAAAGACGTGACTCCTCCTCTGCGGTGATGTTGCCCGATAGACTAATGGTTCCCTGGCGGGCACTAATCTGCACTTTCTCAAATTGCGGAATTTCGCGTCCCAACCGCGAACGCACGCGCGCTTCCAACACATGATCATCTATAGGCTTGACTGATTTAGTTCCCAAGATACGACGCGCCTGTGCTTGCAGACCTAACAGCCGATTGTGAGTATCTCTAATAACCCTATCCATTAACTTGGATGTTTTGTGGGTTGCGCTATTCATTTTGTCTTGCAACAGCGCACGCCGCCGCCGCCCCTCTGAAGGATCCGACACAAACATCGCCAGCGCACCCAGCGCCAGCCCTCCCAATATGAACAACCAAGAAAATTCGTTGCGTCGAGTCCGATAGTCCACTTTGTTCTCCTCATTGAATTTACTTCCACATCGCCAGTAACTGCCAGGCCGCTCATCGTTTGACTTGTGCGCTCACCGAAAGCTCAATCTTTCTTGAGAGTAAAATTTGGTAAATGTGTTCGAAAACCGAACTGAAATTCCCTTCAGCGGTCAATTCGACAGAGACAGCGTAGCCAAATGGCCCTTAGATGCGAAAAATTACCTTAGTACTTCTTTTGCTTAGCTCTTTTTTGATAGGACTCACCCCGCAGACAGTCTCTGCGCAAAATCAATCCTGCCTAAAACATTTCGCCGATGGCAAAGCACCAGCCTTCACCCGGGCAAGTTTGCAGAATCGGACAGTCGCCCTTTGCTACGAAGCCTTTGCCGTCATGCACTCTGGTGTGTCGCGCACCCCTCTGTGGTCAGCAGAACATTTGACACGCACTAGTCTGGTTCAAGCGCGTGAAATTAAACGCAAAGATGCATTCCATGCGGATGAAAATCTCCCGTCTGATCAGCGCGCTGAACTGTCTGACTACGCGCGCTCAGGATATGACCGCGGTCATATGTCACCCGCTGCCGATATGCCATCGGAAGATTCACAGCATCAGAGCTTTTCGCTGGCAAATATCGTTCCGCAAAACCGCGAACATAATCAGATACTTTGGTCTGCGATTGAGGGAGCGACCCGTCATTTAGTAAATCAACGCGGCGAGCTGTACGTTATTACTGGCCCAGTATTCGAAGGAGATCGCATAGCGCGACTCAATGAACGTGTTTTCATACCCACGCATATTTTTAAAGCTATCTACGATCCCGCAAAAAAAGAAGGTGCGGCATGGCTGTCACCCAATAATGCTGACTATGACTATCAGGTAATATCTTTAGCCGATCTTGAAAAGCGTATAGGCATTACACTTTTTCCTGCTGTGTCCGCTGAAATTAAATCAAAAATTATCAGCTTGCCCGAGCCACGTATACGCTCACGAAAATAAACCGATAGGAGATAAACATGTCTGACATGGCACCGTTTCAAAATGAAACCGAATCCATCACTATCGGCAATCTCACCATAGAAAATCGCCTCGATCAGGTAGAGATGTATGGCTCACTGTCTATCACTTGCGATCAGTCAGGTCTGGCCTTGGCGCTGACATTAAAATCGGTGCTGGATGCAGCGATCACTCATCTGCAGCACGTACCCGACTTGCCCGCGCAGATAGTTTTTCGACCGACTGACGAAATAGATAATCCCTTTAAATAAACCACAAAATGTAACGGGTCTCTCTACTTTCAGAGTACGTGGGGAAAAACGGCCGCTTGCTGACTAGCTTGTTAAGCGTGCGCTAGCAGCGCTTTTTAAACACCGTATCGGTAACACTGTCATACTTTAGGCCCTGAACTTGACCTGCCAGCTAGGTATGACACCCTCACCCCATCCTTTGCGTGCCTACACGCCATTTCGGCCAGACTTAAAGCCTGCGCCCATGCTGCCTATGACGCGTGCAGAAATGAATGCGCTGGGTTGGGATAGCTGCGACATCATTATCATCACCGGCGATGCTTATATAGATCACCCCAGCTTTGGCATGGCGCTGATAGGCCGCTTACTTGAATCTCAGGGATTTCGAGTGGGCATCATCAGCCAGCCGGACTGGCTATCTGCCGATGCTTTTCGCGAATTAGGCAAACCGAATTTATATTTTGGTATCACCGCTGGCAACATGGATTCCATGATCAACCGTTACACGGCTGATCGCAAGATACGTTCTGATGATGCTTACACTGCGGGTGGCCATCCCAACAAGCGACCAGATCGCGCAGTCACTGTGTATGCGCAGCGTGCACGTGAGGCTTTTCCCGGCACTCCTATTGTTATTGGCAGCATAGAAGCCAGCCTGCGCAGAATTGCTCATTATGACTACTGGTCAGATACGGTGCGCCGCTCGGTTCTGACTGATTCCAAAGCCGATATTCTTTTATTTGGTAATGCCGAACGCGCCTTACTTGAGCTTTCGCATCGTCTGGGCGCTGGCGAATCGGTGAAAGCCATACGCGATCTGCGCGGCACCGCCTTTATGGTCACGCGCAACTGGAAACCGGCTGATGACTGGAGTGAAGTCGATTCCACCCGCGTTGATACGCCAGGAAAAATTGAAGCTCATCCTGATCCGTATGAAATGAAGGAAATGAATACGACGGCATGTGCAACCGAGGGCCAAGCAGCCGAACCCAAGCCCATGCCACTGAAACTGCTGACGCGAGAAGAACGTCTTGCGCAGCAAAAAGAGATTCGTTCGCGCAGCGTAGTCAGATTACCTTCATTTGAAACAGTCAAAGAAGACCCGGTAAGCTATGCACACGCGTCGCGGGTATTTCATCTGGAATCTAATCCCGGTAATGCTCGCGCTATGGTGCAAGCGCATGGCGAGCGTGATGTCTGGCTCAATCCTCCACCGTTGCCGCTGGCTATGGATGAGATGGATTATGTATTTGATTTACCGTATGCACGCACACCGCATCCGGCCTACGGCAAAGAAAAAATACCCGCCTGGGACATGATCCGTTTTTCAGTCAACATCATGCGCGGTTGTTTTGGTGGCTGTACTTTTTGCTCCATTACTGAGCATGAGG
>JAULVH010000006.1:0-692 GCA_032111105.1 Burkholderiaceae bacterium
CCAGCCATAAAATAAGATTTGTTGTCCATCTCATCTATTTTTATATCGATCTTGAAATTATCTGAACTGAAACAAAGCGCGAAACCCACAATATTCAGGCGCACCGCTGAAGTTTTTAAAGTGGCTGCGATTTCGCTTACCGGTATGCCCTGAACATGCAAGAAAACCGTCGGCAATGACTTTCCTTTTTTCAACCTCTCCATACTGGCAGTAATTAATTCCTGAAGGCCTTCAAGCTGCTCGTGGCAGTCTGATTCCATGTGGCGGGAGTAGCCAAGTCGAAGATGCAGATGTTCGATATCGGATTCCAGCAATGCAGATATCGCGGCTGGCACGTAAGCTTCATACGCCACGCCCGCCCTGCCATCGAGAATGATGGCGCTGAGACCGGAGGCATCAGATTTAATTGCCGATACAAAAGCCTTCTCCCGACCGAACCACCCCGGCGCTGTCGCCACCTCCCACGCACATTGAATGAGGTTTCGACTAGACAGTAGTGACGCACGAGGATCGCGCCATTGGTGATGAAACGCTTTCACATCATTAGACGCAGCCTTTGAGGTGCGAGCATAACTGGCCAGATCCGCCTGTACCGCTTCGAATGCAGGCTGCCTCGTCAGTTCTTTGAGTACGAGAGATCTGACGTCCCAAGGAACCACTTCTACCCACGACGGCGGGTTGCGGGGTCCAAT
>JAULVH010000006.1:702-1550 GCA_032111105.1 Burkholderiaceae bacterium
ATCGACCTGCGCACGCTCTCGCCGCTCGACATGGCCCCCGTGCTGGAGTCGGTCCGCAAGACCGGCCGCGCGGTCGTCACCCACGAGGCGCACGTCAACCTCGGCATGGGTGCCGAGGTGGCGGCCCGGATCACCGAGCAGTGCTTCTACTCCCTCGAGGCCCCGGTCCTTCGCGTCGGCGCGTTCGACATTCCCTACCCGCTTATAATCGGAAGCTTCGCAAAATCAACGCTTTCTCTGGAAAATCATGGAACTGGCCAAGGCCTACGAACCCGCAGACATCGAACAATTCTGGCGCACCGAATGGGAAAAACGCGACTACTTCAAGGCAACGCTCGATAGCAGCAAGCCTTCGTTTGCGATTCAGCTACCGCCCCCAAACGTGACCGGCACGCTGCACATGGGTCATGCATTCAATCAGACCATCATGGATGGTCTGACGCGCTACTACCGTATGCGTGGGCACAATACCGCCTGGATTCCTGGCACCGATCACGCGGGCATTGCAACGCAGATCGTGGTTGAGCGCCAGCTCGATGCACAAAAAATCTCACGTCATGATCTGGGGCGTGAAAAATTTTTAGAAAAAGTATGGCAATGGAAAGAGCATTCCGGATCGACTATCACCGGACAAATGCGCCGCATGGGTGCATCGACGGATTGGAGTCGTGAATATTTCACGATGGACGACAAAATGTCCAAGGCGGTCACGGAAGTTTTCGTGCGCCTGTATGAACAGGGTCTGATCTATCGCGGCAAACGCCTGGTTAACTGGGATCCGGTCTTGGGCACGGCGGTGTCGGATCTTGAAGTGGTGTCTGAAGAAGAAGACGGCAGCATGTGGCACA
>JAULVH010000006.1:1560-4063 GCA_032111105.1 Burkholderiaceae bacterium
GCACATCCGCTATCCATTTGTTGACGGTAGCGGCCATTTAACGGTGGCCACCACACGACCAGAAACTTTATTAGGTGACGTTGCTGTGGCAGTTGACCCGACAGATGAGCGATACATCCATCTGGTCGGCAAACAACTCACTCTGCCATTAACAGGTCGTACTATTCCGGTAATTGCAGACAGCTATGTCGATAAAGAATTTGGTACTGGCTGCGTAAAAATCACTCCAGCACATGATTTCAACGACTATGCGGTGGGTCAGCGTCACGAATTAGCGCAAATTACTGTGTTTACGCTGGATGCAAAGATCAATGAAAATTCGCCCGCTGCATATCAAGGCATGGACAGATTTGTAGCGCGCAAACAAATCGTTGCTGATCTGGATGCACAAGGTTTGCTTGAGTCAGTCAAGCCGCATAAATTAATGGTGCCGCGTGGTGATCGTACGGGTGTAGTGATCGAACCTATGCTGACCGATCAATGGTTTGTAGCAATGAGCAAACCAGCACCGCAAGGAACGCATTTTCCTGGCAAATCAATCGCCGAAGTCGCGCTCGAAAAAGTCGCGCACGGTGACATTAAATTCGTGCCCGAGAATTGGAGCACGACGTACAACCAATGGCTAAATAATATTCAAGACTGGTGTATATCGCGCCAGCTGTGGTGGGGTCATCAAATCCCTGCCTGGTATGCCGACACAGGCGCAATTTTTGTAGGTCGCACTGAAGCAGAAGCTACGGCTCATGCAGCTGCTGCCGGTTACACAGGCAAACTCACTCGCGATGCGGACGTACTCGATACGTGGTTTTCTTCGGCCTTGGTACCTTTCTCTTCACTCGGCTGGCCAGAAGAAACACCGGATTACAAACTGTTTCTACCTTCATCAGTTTTAGTGACAGGTTTTGATATTATTTTCTTCTGGGTGGCGCGCATGGTGATGATGACCACGCACTTCACCGGCAAGGTGCCGTTTGATACGGTGTATGTGCATGGACTGGTACGCGATGCACAGGGACAGAAAATGTCCAAATCCAAAGGCAATACGCTCGATCCGATTGATCTCATCGATGGCATTACCGTCGAAGAATTAGTCGCCAAGCGCACCACTGGGCTGATGAATCCTAAACAAGCCGACAGCATCACCAAAGCTACCCGCAAAGAATTTGCCAACGGTATTCCTGCCTATGGCACGGATGCGCTGCGCTTTACTATGGCCAGTTACGCATCGCTCGGGCGTAATATTAATTTTGATCTGGGGCGCTGCGACGGTTACAGAAATTTTTGTAACAAACTGTGGAATGCCACGCGCTTTGTGTTGATGAATACTGAAGGCAAAGATTGTGGATTAGACGACCATGGCGCAGAGGCTTGCGCACCGGGTGGCTATCTGGACTTTTCACAAGCAGATCGCTGGATAGTATCGCTGCTTCAGCGCACGGAAGCCGATGTTGAAAAAGGCTATGCCGAATACCGCTTCGATAATATTTCATCAGCCGTCTATAAATTCATTTGGGATGAATACTGTGACTGGTATCTGGAAGTTGCCAAAGTACAGATACAGCAAGGCACTGAAGGTCAGCAACGCGCAACGCGCCGCACACTATTACGAGTACTTGAAACTGTATTACGACTAGCGCACCCGATTATTCCGTTCATCACGGAAGAGTTGTGGCAAACGGTAGCACCTTTATCTGGACGCACCCTCAACGCTGAAGGTGATTCCATCATGGTGCAGCCTTATCCTTTGCCCAACCTGAAGAAAATTGATGAACAGGCCGAAGGATGGATGACTGAACTCAAATCCCTAACAGATGCATGTCGTAATTTGCGCGGCGAAATGCAATTATCACCCGCTCTAAAAGTACCGTTAGTTATAGAAGGTAATGATCATGCTCGTTTGCAGAGTTTTGCTCCTTATCTTCAGGCGCTGGCAAAACTCTCAGAAGTACAAGTGCTGGCTGCTTTGCCAGAATCGCCCGCACCTGTCGTGGTTGTAGGCAGCACTCGATTAATGCTTAAAGTAGAAATCGATATCGCTGCAGAACGCGAACGTGTCAACAAAGAAGTAATGCGCCTTGAAGGCGAGATTGCCAAAGCAAATGCAAAATTGAGTAATGAAAGTTTTGTTGCACGCGCGCCTGCAGCCGTCGTTGCCCAAGAAAAAGAACGCGTGGCGGGATTTTCTGAAACCGTCGTAAAACTTCGCGAACAACTAGTAAAACTGACATAAGCTACAAGGAGAACAGATTATGACTATTCGTCGCTTGCTGCTGAGCTTACTGCTATGCAGTACATCGATTTTTTCCTATGCGGCAGATGCTGTTTCTCCTGTTGGGGTGTGGCGCACTATTGACGACAAAACCGGCAAAGAAAAATCACTGGTGCGGATTACGGAAGTCAATGGTGAGTTGCGCGGCACGATAGAAAAACTCTACCGTGAACCGCATGAAGACCAAACGCCTAATTGTGATAAATGTACTGGCGATAAAAAAAATAAACCTGT
>JAULVH010000007.1:0-5309 GCA_032111105.1 Burkholderiaceae bacterium
TATGCACAGCTTGGCACCAAAACCAAAACCTTTACCACGCAAGGTATCAGCTTGCAGAACTGTCACATCATCAATAGCAGTAGTAACACCATCTACGGGTGGTGCTAACTCAGCAAGGCGTGAGGCTAAGACAATGTGGGAGCGAAAATAATCGAGCTCTCTGTCGTCTGCGTCGATTCCCATATCAACACAAAAATCAATACTTCCAAAAATAAGGCGCGTAACGCGTTCTTGTTGCGCAAGCTGATCTATGTTTTTAATGCCTAGTGCACTTTCGATTAATAATTTCACCGACTTCGCACCGGCGGCAACCACTCTTTTTACATCAGCGACTTCTCCGGCTTTAGGCAAAATAATTTCAGCAACACCATCGCGCGCACACAGCGCAAGATCATCAGCAAACCACTCTGTATCGGCGCTATTGATTCTGATAGCAACAGATTTATCTTTAGTCAGCCAGGCCGCTAGCGCAGCACGTGCTGTATGTTTGTCTTGCGGTGCGACGGCATCTTCAAGATCAATGATGACGCGATCAGCACCTGCAGCCAGCGCCTTATCAAATCGCTCAGGGCGTGTGGCAGGTACAAACAAATAAGAAACAGGTGCAGCGCTATGCATTAAATGGCCTTTGATGTTTTAAGTTCAGCGATGGCTTGCGTTGTATAGCCTAAAGCAGACAATATCGCGTCGGTATGCTCACCTAAAGCGGGAATGGCATCCATACGCGCCTGCCAGCCCGTGCTTGCACCCGGTGGTAACAAGGCCGGTCTGGGCCCCACAGGTGAAGCGACTTCTGTCCACCGTTCACGTGCACGCAACTGCGCGTGTTCCCAAATGTCTTTCATTTCATTTAATCGCGCGTTGGCAATCTGTGCGCTTTCTAATCGCTCCGTCACTTGCTCTGCAGTTAATGCAGAAAATGCGTCGCGGATAATGGCGTACAACTCCTTGCGTCCACTACTACGCAAACTATTAGATGAAAATCTGGCATCGGTAGCCAATCCAGGTTGCTGCAATACCTGCTCACAAAACGTGACCCATTCACGTTCGTTTTGCAATCCCAACATAACAGTCTTACCATCGCCCGCAGGAAACGGCCCATACGGATAAATAGTGGCATGCGATGCACCCGCACGCACCGGTGGTGGCGCGCCATCGAAAGCGTAATACATAGGGAAATTCATCCACTCGACCATGCTCTCGAGCATGGACACATCAATGTGACAACCTTCACCGGTACGGCCACGCTGTATCAGTGCGGCCATGATATTGGTGTAGGCATACATGCCCGCTGCAATATCGGCTACGGAACAACCGGCTTTGGAGGGTTCATCGTTTGTGCCTGTGACGGATAAAAATCCTGATTCACTTTGTATCAATAAATCGTAGGCTTTTTTGTCGCGATACGGACCATCGGAACCATAGCCCGAGATGTCGCACACGATTAACTTGGAATACGTAGGATGCAATTCATCGAACGACAAACCTAAACGAGCTGCTGCGCCGGGTGCCAGATTTTGAACCAGCACATCAGCGTCGGCCAACAAGCGATGCAAAATCACGCGCGCTTCGTCGTGCTTTACATCCAGCGTTAAACTTTCTTTGGATCGATTAGTCCACACAAAATGCGATGCCATGCCTCTTACGCGCTCATCATAGGCACGCGCAAAATCACCCACACCTGGTCGTTCAATTTTAATTACCCGCGCACCCAAGTCGGCTAACTGGCGCGTACAAAATGGGGCTGCAATGGCGTGCTCTAGTGTGATTACTTTGATTCCGTCCAACGGTCGCATGCGTAGTCCTGTTATTTTTATTTGATGGTGATTACGCCAGCAGCGCGGTTGCTTGCATAGTAAGTTCGCCGCGAGCATTCGCTGCCCACAAGTGTGCCTCGTTACCCTCTGCACTGAGCTTGCCATTGACGCTAAAGGACTCGGTATCAAATGTCGGGCTCACTGCTCTGAAACTAAATTCGCGCACGTGCCGATCGGGACACTGGGTGCGCAATAAATCCATAAGCAGAGTAGCTATCAATGGGCCATGAACGATCAAACCAGGATACCCCTCAACTTCGGTAGTGTAGCTGCGATCGTAATGAATTCTATGGCCATTAAATGTCAATGCTGAATAACGAAATAACAGCACCGGGTCCGGTGTAATTACGCGCGACCACAAGGCATCCGTCGGCGCGGCCTTTGCTGCTGCGGCTGCTGCGCCTGGCAAGGGATTATCGCGATACACAATGTCGTGCTCTTCGTGAATCGCAACTTTGCCATTAACGGCTATTTCGTGGGCCACCGTTACAAATGCCAACCGACCGCTACTGCCTGTTTTGACATCAACGGCTTTAATACGTGAAGTGCGTGTTGATTGTGCCGCAACGGGCAGGTCGGCCTCAAAGGTCAACCGACCTCCGGCCCACATACGTCTGGGTAGCTCAACCGGTGGTAGAAAACCACCGCGCCTGGGATGCCCATCGGGCCCCAGACCGGATGCAGGGCTAACTGCCCAAAAAAATAGCCAATGCCAAAGCAACGGCAATGGGTCGCCAGCGCTTAGCTTTTGATCTTTATCCAGGGTTGCAGCCATCGCATTAACGGCGGCGATGTGTATGAGGTCTTCACGGGTCTCCGTTCGCCCTATCCATTGCTTGAGCAAGTCGAGATCTAACGTTGGGTGGCTCATAGTGTCAAATTGACCATTATTTAATCCTGTATTTTCCAGCACCAAGAGGCCTGGGACTATTTGCATTTTTTGAAGGGGTAATTGCTACCTGAAATGCTTCACCAGGCCAGCCTTCGCGCCCGCGCCAGAGTACGCGAGTTTTCCCCGAATAGTTGATGGCGGGCATATAATGGAAATTAATTTGCTCTCCCCACCACGCCCTTGCCCGCCAGACGGTCACAAAGCCGAATTCCATAGCACTTACTCCATGCAGCACACCCACTCTAGCGACGCTTACACAGCTTCTCACCACCCCGTCATTCGCAGACTGCTATCCATGCCTGAACCTCTGGTGGTCGGGGTATTGCTGTTTTTGTGGCTGATTGCCACAAGTTGGATACGCCCTTTATCGCTGCCAGATGAGGGCCGCTACGCTGGCGTGGCGTGGGAAATGGTGCGATCCGGTGATTGGCTCACCCCAACGCTCAATGGCCTGCCTTATTTTCATAAACCGCCTTTGTTTTACTGGCTGACGGCAATTTCCCTCTCACTGTTTGGTCCTAACGAATGGGCCGCACGTCTAGCCTCGTGTTTTGGTGCGATGTTGGGTGCAGGTGCGGGTTACATGTTGATTCGACGCTGGATTTCTCTGAGCATTTCGCGCTGGTATATCTTGATACTGGCCACCACGCCTTTGTTTTTTGGTGGTGCGCAGTATGCAAATCACGACATGCTGGTTGCTGGCTTCATCAGCATGGCGATAGCGTTGACAGCCGATGCCGTGCTTTCAATTCAGGTCAACCAAGCTTGGCGGCCGCAATTGCTGGGCGGATGGCTGTGCGCTGCACTGGGTTTGTTATCCAAGGGACTCATAGGCATCGTATTACCTGGCGGCGTGATTTTTTTCTGGGTATTGCTGGGTAATCGCTGGCGCGTACTTCCTAAACTATTCTGGTGGCCCGGCCCGCTGTTGTTTTTGCTGGTGGCCTCACCCTGGTTTATTTTGATGCAGCAGAAGTTCCCGGATTTTTTCCATTATTTTTTCGTTTATCAGCACTTCCAGCGCTTCTCGCAAAGCGCATTTAATAACGCCCAACCTTTTTGGTTTTATCCAGCTGTCATTACTCTAACCGCCCTACCCTGGACGCCGTGGTTATTTGCGCGCTGGCGCTTAAATCACCGCAACGAACTTCCTCACGCCAGCGTAGTTCAAATACGCACCTTGTTGTGGTTGTGGATAGGCGTGATTACCGTATTTTTCTCTATACCCACCTCAAAACTAGTGGGTTATGCATTGCCCGTCATGCCACCACTGGCAGCGCTGATTACGGAAGGCCTGGTCAACGGCACGCAATTTCGTTGGCGCACTAAATTCGCTCTGGTTGTACTCGCCGCCACGATCTGTTTAGGTTCGATTATCGCTATTACGCGCGCTGATGATATTTCCTCAAAACCTTTGGTGATGGCTTACCGTCAAAACGCTGCCCCCAATGAGCCATTGGTTCTTTTACAAACCTATCGTTTCGATGTCCCTTTTTATGCCAAGCTGGCTGAGCCCATTATCATCATTGACGAATGGGATAAGCCCATACTAAAAGACAGCTGGTCTAAGGAAATGGCTGATGCAGCAAAGTTCAATCCCACCGCTGGTGAAAAAGTATTGATCAATACTCCCGACATGCGCAAAGTTTTTTGTGCTCAACCCGTCACCTGGGTTATCGCCCCCGCAAATTACATCGCTAAAAGTACGGAACTCCAGTCGCTCAAGGCGGTAGCCCGCAACAGTTTGTATGTGTTGGTAAAAATTTCTTCTTCTTTACCACCCCTCGAATGCCGCAGATGACTAAAATTTATGGCTCTCAGCAATATTGAAAGAATTTGTCTTCTGTTCTTCATGCATAACCACGCGGTGTATCACTCGAGCATGAACTAATTTAAACAGGAATTAATCGTGGCAATCAGTAATCCAGAGTTTTCAACATCCTCGGTGATGGAGCCAGTTCACCTGTCCGCTGCAGGCCATCATGCAAACGCACCGACTTCCGTTCTTGTCTTAGCCGCCATAGGCGTTGTGTTTGGCGACATTGGTACCAGCCCGCTGTATGCGCTCAAGGAATGTTTTAGCCCTGAGCACGGCATACCCTACTCAGCCGGGGCGGTGATGGGCATCATTTCCATGATTTTTTGGTCATTGATTTTGATCGTTACCGTGAAATACGTGATCTTTGTTTTACGCGCTGATAACAACGGTGAAGGTGGTGTCCTGTCGCTGATGGCGCTGGCGTTAAGAGCGACGCGCTCTGACCAACAAAAATTTTCTACCGGCCTGCTCATGCTGGGTGCGTTGGGTGCGTGCATGCTGCTCGGCGAATCGGTTATTACACCGGCTATTTCTGTTCTGTCAGCTATCGAAGGTTTGGAAGTCATCACACCCGACCTGAAACGGTATGTGATTCCTTTGACACTCGTTATTGTGTCCATGCTTTTTTACGTACAGCGCTTTGGCACGGCCGCCGCGCTCCTGGCCGCACCCGCCGAGGCACTGACGGCGGTGCGCGGCATCGGGCCGGCGCTCGCCCAGGCGCTGCGCGCGCTGGACGCCGCGAAGGCCGGCGATGCCGAGGAGCGCCTGGCGCGCGAGC
>JAULVH010000008.1:0-5629 GCA_032111105.1 Burkholderiaceae bacterium
GATTTCTTCAAATGCTTGTGCGTAGAGCTCCATGGCATGCAATGCGGTGTAGCAGCCCGCGCAGCCACAAGCTTGTTCTTTGAGTCCTTTGAAATGCGGCGCAGAATCTGTTCCGAGAAAAAATTTTGGATTGCCCGAGCTCGCAGCCTTCAATAGAGCTTGTCTATGCGTTTCTCGTTTCAAGACAGGGAGGCAATAGTAATGTGGGCGGATACCACCTTGAAAGATAGCATTGCGGTTATAAAGCAAATGATGCGCAGTAATCGTTGCGGCTACCGGACCCTCAGCATCACGCACGTATTCTGCTGCCTGACGCGTTGTGATGTGCTCAAAAACTATTTTTAGCGATGGGAGTTTTTTGCGCAATGGTATTAATATCGTCTCTATAAAAACGGATTCGCGGTCAAATATATCAATCTCGCTATCGGTCACTTCACCATGCACTAACAGCGGCAAACCTAATTTTTGCATCAATTCTAGTGCAGGCATGCAATGCGAGAGATTGGTAACCCCGGCATCAGAATTAGTAGTGGCGCCTGCGGGATATAGTTTGACTCCATGAATAAAGCCGCTATCAACAGCTCGCTTGATTTCATCGGGCGAGGTATTGTCGGTTAAGTACAGCGTCATCAGCGGCTCGAACTGCACATTGGCTGGTAGTGCAGCGACTATCCGTTCGCGATAGCCTTTAGCAAGTGCCACTGTAGTTACCGGCGGCTTTAAATTAGGCATCACAATGGCTCGCGCAAATTGTTTTGCTGTATGAGGCAATACATCGTTGAGAACAGCGCCGTCACGCAAATGCAAATGCCAATCGTCAGGGCGCGTTAAAGTGATACTTGAAGGCTGTGATGTGTCTGACATAGGAATGAAATCTGTTTGTTTAGTGTACGATTTTACAATACCAATATGACACGATAATCATTGACATTAGTACGTGTCGGTCCGGTTACCAGCAAATCATTCAACGCATTAAAATAACTGTACCCATCGTTATTTTCCAACATGGCTTTAGCACTTATACCTAACGCTGCAGCTCTGCTGGCGGAGTCAGGAAAAAGCAAAGCACCTGCATTGTCTTCTGTGCCGTCTATGCCATCTGTATCGGCTGCGAGCGCATATACTCCGGGCATTCCATCCAATTCAACAGCCAGTGAAGTAAGAAATTCTGCGCAGCGACCACCGCGCCCATTACCGCGCACAGTGACCGTACACTCCCCGCCAGAAATCAGCGCCACTGGTGGACTAAAGGGTTGATTATGCATGCGGATTTCACGCACTAGCGCAGCGTACACTTTCGCTACTTCAGATGCCTCACCGGTAACAGTATCGCCTAGTACCACCGGGGTAATGGAGGCAGTGCGGAAAAATTCAGCTGCCGCTTGCAGGCATTGATGAGCTGTTGCAATAACACTGTTGTCTGTGTGCGCAAAGGAATTATTACCCGGCTTAGGCGTTTCATCTATCAAACCAGCTACGCCAGCTTGAAGATGACTGAGAACAGCTGAAGGAGCATCGACCTTAAAACGTGCTAGCACATCAAGTGCGTCCTGGTACGTGCTGGGATCTGGACAGGTTGGACCAGATGCAATCGCGCTTGGGTCATCACCTGTAACGTCGCTAATGATGAGAGTAAGCGTGCGAGCCTTACAAGCTGCCGCTAGTCGACCACCCTGAATACGCGACAGATGCTTACGCACGACATTCATTTCCGTAATGGGCGCACCAGAATGCAAAAGACTATTCGTTACTTTTTTAAGATCTGTCATGCTGACGCCATCAACTGGCAATGACAACAAACTAGAACCTCCGCCAGATATCAAAGCAATCAGCAAATCGTCAGGACCAAGCTCGCTTACTCGCTGAAGAATTTCTGCGGCGGCCATCTCACCAGCACTATCAGGAACGGGATGCCCTGCCTCAATCACTTTGATATGAGAAGTTTCCATGCCGTGCGCATACCGGGTCACCACTAAGCCTTCAATTGGCGCGTTAGTGGGCCAAGCCAGCTCAACGGCTCGCGCCATGCTTGCAGCCGCCTTGCCAGCACCCACTACAAGTGTTCTGCCCTTAGGAGGAGATGGGAGATGAGACGCAACAATCTTCAGTGGATCAGCGGCGCCTACGGCAGCGTGAAAGCTATCTACTAATAATGCCCTTGGATTCATATCGATATAGAAAAATAAAATAGCGTGTCATTGTAAAAGATTGGCGATCGTTTGCCAGAGGACTGCAGCCACTCAAGTAAGATGTTTGCCTCAAGCACGATCAGCTAAGCGTACAGATGCTGCACTTTCAAACAAAGCATCAGTGTCGGTATCAGATCTGGCCAATTGTCGCTCCCACATTCGTGCATACACAGCACCAGCAGCGAGTAATTGAGCATGCGTCCCTCGCTCCACTATGCGACCTTGATCCATTACTAAAATTTGGTCTGCATCAGCAATAGTAGATAAACGATGCGCAATTACAAGTGTTGTCCGATTGCGCGCGATTTCTTTTAGCTGGGTCTGTATCGCTTGTTCGGCCTGCGAATCGAGAGCTGAGGTTGCCTCATCGAAGACTAAAATTGCGGGATTTTTTAATAGGGTACGTGCAATGGCGACCCGCTGCTTTTCACCGCCGGATAATTTAAGGCCGCGCTCACCTACGGTAGTTTCATAACCATCAGGCAGGCTAACTATAAAATCATGAATGTAAGCAGATTTAGCTGCGGCGATAATTTCTTCCTGAGCAGCGCCAGGTCTGCCATAGGCAATGTTATATGCAATGCTGTCATTAAAAAGAACAGTGTCTTGCGGGACTATACCAATAGCCTTTCTTAAAGACAGCTGAGTTACATCACGTATGTCTTGGCCATCAATGAAAATAGCGCCGCTATTGACATCATAAAAACGGAAAAGTAAGCGCGCCAATGTTGATTTGCCAGAACCACTGTGACCTACAACGGCGGTAGTCGTGCCTTCGGGTACTACGAAATCTATGTCGAAAAGAATCTGGCGATTTTTTTCATAACTGAAATCCACATGATTAAAGCGTAGCTCTGCCGACTTTAAAACTAATGCTTGCGCATTTGAAGAATCCGCAACATCGCGGTGCTGGTCTAAAAGAGCAAACATTTTCTCCATATCCGCCAGACTCTGCTTGATCTCTCGGTATAGCACTCCCAGAAAATTTAGGGGTATGTATAACTGAATCATGAAAGCATTTACCAACACCAAATCACCCAGTGTCATGGTGCCTTCAGTAACGCCCAACGTTGCACGCCAAAGTATGAGCGTGACAGCCGTAGCAATAATTAATGACTGCCCGGTATTGAGTAGCGTTAATGATGTCTGAGATCGAACTGCGGCACGCTCATAATTTTGCAAGCCTTGGTCATATCGACTTGCTTCGTATTCTTCGTTACCGAAATATTTTACTGTCTCATAATTTAGCAATGAATCTATGGCTTTAGTGCTCGCTTTGGAGTCAAGGTCGTTCATGGTTCGGCGAAAATGAGTTCGCCATTCAGTAATCAGTACAGTAAAAATAATGTATGTTACAAGTGCCACCACCGTAATTGCCGAAAACCATATATCGTATTGCAAGCTCAAATAACCTAACACCAACGTGATTTCCACAAGGGTGGGCAAAATACTAAACAAGGTGTATGAGACGAGGGAGGATATACCTCGCGTACCCCGCTCAATATCGCGCGTAACCCCTCCGGTCTGCCGGTTGAGATGAAAGCGTAACGACAGCGCATGCAAATGTCGGAAAACTTTGAGCGCAATATTTCTAACGGCTCGTTGCGTGACCCTTGCGAAAAAAAACTCTCGCAATTCAGTAAACACCGTTGCAGATAGCCTTAGCGCACCATAAGCTATGAGTAATCCAATAGGCACGACTAATGCGACATATGGCTGGCCAGATAATGGAGCCAGCTTATCGATCAGCTGCTTGAGTACCAATGGCACCCCCACGTTCGCCATCTTTGCTGCTACTAAGCTAAGAAGTGCAAATAGGACGCGCCACTTCCATTCCATTAGATAAGGAAGCAGGGTTTTTAGAGTGGTCCAATCGTCGCGTGTGCCTTGATTGGCAGGAGTCTCGGTTGAACGACTTGAGTGATGTCGCATGTAGAAGGGGAACCAGGCAGGATTAATTTCGGAATTTTTTGTGCGATGCTGCAGCTCTGGTATTTTATCGTTTAAATCACTCGCCTATGTCGGCCACCAAGGAACTTTCCATGAATAATGAAGAAATAACTCGTTTACCTGAGACCATGCCCACATTGCGAGTGATGCCCATGCCATCCGATGCCAATGTACATGGTGACGTATTTGGCGGATGGATCATGGCACAGGTTGATTTAGCGGCCGCAGTACCCGCTGTACGCAGAGCTAACGGTCGTGTGGGCACGGTCGCGGTGAATTCATTTGTTTTCAAACAGCCTGTGTTTGTAGGGGATTTATTATCTTTTTATGCAAAGATTATAAAAACAGGCACGACCTCTATTACGGTCAATGTTGAGGTATATGCAGAACGACACCGACTGGAATCCGAGGTAGTCAAAGTAACTGAAGCGACACTGACCTACGTGGCTACCGACGAGAATCGTCGGCCCAGAGTATTACCATCCTTACCATAAAAAAACGGCACATGAATTATGCTGACATGCTGCGTGCAAATAACAATAAAGTACGCACAGCTCATACTGCTAGCGTATCACCTTAAATTGCACGTTCAAGACTTGGAATCACGTAACTCTCTTCGAAGAATTTTTCCTACATTGGTCTTGGGCAGCTGCTCACGAAATTCAATAATTTTTGGGCGCTTATACGCCGTTAGTACATCGTGGCAGTAAGCCATTAAATCTTCCTTAGTAAGCTCGGGATCGCGTCGAACGACAAAAAGCTTTACGGCTTCCCCCGTGTTTGTATCTGGAACCCCAACAACAGCACACTCGAGTACGCCCGGATGCATAGCGACTACTCCTTCAACTTCATTGGGATACACATTAAATCCAGATACAAGAACCATATCTTTTTTACGATCTACTATGGTTACGTAACCATTTTCATCCATGAAGCCGATGTCACCTGACTTAAAAAAACCGTCCGCCGTCATAACCTGACTGGTTTCTTCGGGTCGCTGCCAATAACCCACCATAACCTGCGGGCCGCGTATGGCAATTTCACCTGGCTGCCCCAAAGGTACTGGCTGCGCATTATCATCAAGTATGACGATTTCTGTGGACGGAATAGGCAGGCCTATTGTGCCGGTGAATTCTTCAGAATCTGCTGGATTGGCTATTGCAACGGGTGCAGTTTCAGATAATCCATAGCCTTCCACTATGCTCTTGCCTGTGACTGCGCGCCAACGATCATTGACAGCTTTTTGTACTGCCATACCGCCGCCATTACACAGCTTGAGCGTAGAAAAATCGATTTTTGAAAATTCCGCATTGTTCAACAAACCGTTATAAAGCGTATTAACTGCCGGGAACATATTGAATCGGTGCTTAGAGAGCGTTTTGACTAGTCCTGGTATGTCTCGCGGATTAGGAATCAAAATATTTAAACCACCTATGCGCGTACCCATCAGGCAGCAGATAGTGAGCGCAAAAATATGATAAAGCGGCAAC
>JAULVH010000009.1:0-3176 GCA_032111105.1 Burkholderiaceae bacterium
AGGTAACGCTGAGGTCGGAATACCGGTGCCATTATCTTCTACGGTCAACTCAATTGCCCCATTGACTTCAACTGCCTTAATGAGGATCTCAGGATCTTTGATTCCTTCAAAGGCATGAACCGTAGCATTGACCACTAGGTTGGTAATCAATTGCCCGAACGATCCCGTATCAAGAACTAGCTCAATGTGCTCAGGAATATCCGTGATCAATTTGCAGCGGGCTCGGCGCATTAATGGCGCAAACGTACCCGATATGCTTTCAAGGAATTGCTTAAAGTCCACGACGCGCATATTGTCTTGCGATCGATCTGCGGCAACTTCTTTGAAGTTTTTAACTAAGCTTGCTGCGCGCTCTAAATTCGATTGAATGAGATTAAACGCAAGCTTTTCATCTTCCAAAAAATCTTCAACAACGGGATTGAGTACACCCTGAGCTGATAATAATTTCCGCAGTTCATCTGTACTTTGCGATACATGGGATGTTGCTGTAATGGCAATTCCCAAGGGATTGTTAATTTCGTGGGAGATGCCGGCCACTAAAATTCCAAGGGATTCCAGTTTCTGGGATTCTTGTATCTCAGCCAACATGTGATTGCGTTCTGCCTCTGCATCTCGGATTGAAGTGACATCTACTTGATAGCCAACATAAAAATCGGGTTTGCCTTCAGTACCACCTACCGGGAATAGCGTTAGTCGATTCCAAAATTCTGCGCCATTCTTTCTATAATTAATTAATTCAGTAGTGTGAGGCAGTCCTTTTTTAATTGCTTCACGAATTCCAGAAAGAGCCTCAGGGCTGGTTTTTTCACCTTTCAGGAATCGGCAATTATTGCCAATCACATCGTCAGGAGTCAGGCCAGTTAGCGTATAGAAAGCCTCATTGGCGTATACGAGGGGGCAGTCGGGGTGTTTTGCGTCTGCAATGGTGATTCCAAACGTGGATTTATCTGCAACAGCACCAAGCAGTGCGAGCTAACCCAATTTCTCTTTTAGCTCTTTTGCGTTCGCAAGATCCCTTCTTCTTGCGATTTCAAGCTCCCTATTTGCCGCTGAGAGATTTAATGCCGTACGGCGAAATGCAATGATTGAGCCGAGAGCTAAAACCGAGACTAAGCCAAAGTAATAAAATAAATAGCGGTAGGCGTCCAGGCTAGAACTAAAGCTTTTTACACTCACCTCTTGAATTCCCCGAATATCACCCGCTTTCCAGTCTGTTTTAGTTGAGTCTGGATGGTTGTTATGGCATGCCACACAGGCTGCTTGCATTACTACTGGGGTTGCATACCGCTGGTAAGATTCTCCATAAAGAGGTGCGTGCTCTTCATCAAAAAAACGTAACTTTGGGTCTGCTCGAAATGCTGCAATCGCCGTGATCTGAAAGTCACTCAGCTTTTCACGATTTCGGCTTTTAAATGGATAGTCCGAAACAAATGCATATTCGACAGCAGTATCGTTATGTGTGTTGTCGAATAATTCAGCCATTTCGATAGAGAATGTCGCTGGAATTGGAATGCCACCATGCACATTCTTGTAGTTTTCAGTGAAGACAGCTTGGCCATTTGATTCTTGCAGCTTTTTTACAATATTTTCACTGTAGTATGTGCGTAGGCTGGAGATGGCGCTTGATATCTCTTCGGTATGTTTGTGCATTTGAACGCGATTTGCCTCACGTATTGTCATGAGCACAACTAAAGGTAGTGTAATTAGCGCCACTATGAATCCGATGGTAAATAGTTTTTCTGTGAGCGTGAAGTTACGTTTTTTTTGCTCTTCGATCATAGGCCCACTAGCGTTTCATGGCTTTAAATTGTGATTAATTACATACCAGTTTATTTTTCTAATCGACCTATTTGACCACAGCAAACGATAATTCGAGCCCTCTATTGTTGCTGCTGAAAGTTATATAACTATAGTTATAAATTAATTGCGTATGCATAGGCTACGATAAAAAACACCCCCTCTTACGGGGCCCAACAATAAATGCAGTGCCCAGCTTTATTTTTTATTTACCTTAATTAATTAAGGGTATAGTCTCAACAGTTATTAGCCTTTTTCTTATTGCAATTTTTGCATGTTGTACCTTTTAAACAGAACAAAGTAAGTCGTTTTCATAACTATTAATAGGCACCCTGTGAATCAGAAATCCGATGATGACCTAATTTTTGCAGCTGAAAATTCGGATCAAAATCCAAATTTATTTCTGCAACCATGGCAAATCATGATTATTGACGATGAGCCAGGTATCCATGATGTGACTAAGTTGGCACTTAAAGGAGTTACCTTTGCTGGCCGTTCGCTAGAGTTTGTACATTGTTACTCTGGCGCCGAAGCATGTAAAGCAATGGAGCAGGAATCAGATATCGCTCTGATGTTGCTCGATGTGGTTATGGAGACGGATCACGCAGGTTTGGATGTTGCTAAATACGTGCGTGAAACCCTTGGAAACCAGAATGTCCGTATCGTTTTGCGCACAGGACAGCCAGGCCAAGCTCCGGAGCGTGAGGTCATAACTAAATTTGACATTAATGACTATAAAGAAAAGACAGATCTAACATCCAGCAAGCTCTTTACGCTAATTTATTCATCCTTGCGCGCGTATCGTGACATCACCACCATTGCTGCAGGTAAAAAAGGCTTGGCTTTGGTCATCGAGGCTTCCGCTAATATTTTTCAGCTCTCTGGCTTGGATCATTTTTCGCGTGGGGTATTAGAGCAGTTAGCTGCGCTAGTTCAGGCTGATCCCGGAGCAATCTTTATTAAATCAAAGCGTGATTTTGGAGCGCTTGCGGTACGCTATGATGAAAATCAATGGCAAGTGGTAGCCGGAACAGGTGTGTATTCTTCATTAACTGAAGAGAAAATAGAGATTAGTTTGAATGCTGGTCGTAAAGCAATTCTTGATAGCGCGGTAAAAGAAAGGCGATCTGTTTACCAAAATCAATCGTATGCAGCTTATTTTGAAGACCGAACTGGAAACGTGAATGTATTACTGCTAGAGGGCGTTGACTCAATAGCCCCGATGGAAGGTGACCTCATTCAGCTTTTTATGCGCAACGTATCGATTGCATTTGAGAACATTAACCTGCACCACGATTTAGAAGAAACACAACGTGAAATAGTATGCTTGCTCGGCGAATCGGTAGAGCGGCGCTCTAGAGAAACTGGAAATCACGTTC
>JAULVH010000010.1:0-1907 GCA_032111105.1 Burkholderiaceae bacterium
GCATGCTCTCGGTGCTGGACGCCACGAAAAACGCTTGTAGGGCTGGATTTCGCGTCGCTGCAACTTATCCACAGCCATTACGAATTCAACAACGGAAAATCTATGAAAATGCTACTTTTCATAGTTTTCGGGGTTAAGTCATTGATTCTTGGCAGGCTAATTCATGCCAAATAATTATCCACAGCACAATCCACAGTCGGGGCTTGCAGATTTAACAGACCGTTAATGAATTCACAAAATTCAGCCTGATTTCGGTTGTCCTGCTAAATATCTGACAACACAATAATGACTATCGCAGGCAATTCATCGGAGATTTCATGGCACAAGCACGCACGTTAGATGAACAAGAAATCCAGAAGCTTTTGGAGCACGTAAGCAAGACTCGGCATGCTTTGCGCAATCGCGCCATGCTTTTACTAACCCACTGGGCGGGACTACGTGTGGGTGAAGTTGCTTGCCTTCGCTGGCGAGACGTCACAGATTCCGACGGTGCGATAAAGAATGAGATCCGGCTTCTGCCTGACATGACCAAGGGTCGACACGCCCGTACCGTATTCGTCAGTGCGAAGCTTCAGCATGTGCTTCAGGCCTATGCAGATGCCACACGCTGCATCGATCGCACATATCCATTCTTTGCCAGCCAAAAAAGCATCAAGTCAGGGTTCAGTGCTAATAGCCTTGCGCAGACCTTCGCCCTGCTCTATCGCGCAGCTGGCATTGAGGGTGCCAGTAGTCACAGTGGTAGGCGATCGTTTTTGACTCGACTGGCAAATCAAGGCACCGCCATACATTTGCTAAAAACATTGGCAGGCCATCGCAGCATTAGTACTACCGCCGCATATCTTTACAGTAATCCTACGCAGTTACGGGCTGTGGTTGAATTGATTTGAAATTAGGACTGCATTTCCTTGGTCGCGAGTACAGCTTCCCAAAGAAAATCTGTCCCCAATTCCGAAACCACTTAACGTGTGACTATTGATGCCCTAAAACGCGTGCGACCGTCGTGATTCACGAGGGATAACGGAAAGCTGTTTTTTTAGATGCGCTTTGAATCGCAAGCGCTACCGCCGCGCCGCCACTGCTGCCGCCCGCGCTTACATGAGGGTCCCAGGCATTACGGGTCGTGCCGTGAATTTTGTTAAAGGTATGCGAGCCAAGACCCAGTTCCGGAATGTTGGTTTTGCCAATGATGATGGCACCCGCTGCCTTGATCCGTTCCACGATGATCCCATCCTGTTGCGGCATCGCGCCCTCCAGCAAAAGGCATCCAAAGTCGCTCGGAAAACCAAGCACGTGCGCGGTATTTTTAATCGCATGCGGCATGCCATGCAGCCAGCCCATGGACTCGCCGCGCGCCAGCTGTGCGTCGCGCACATTAGCTTGTGCCAGCAAATCGTCATCGGCGGCCAGATGAATCAGAGCGTTAAATACGGGATTCAAACGATGAATGCGGGCCAAATACGCCTGCATCACCTCACGGCACGAAAGACTGCGCGCATGTATCGCAGCCGATAATGCCCGGGCGCTCAGACCGGTAATCTCGTCTGGCAGCGATGTCATGTTTTAAAGATCAGGCGGGCAGAACAAACTGAAATTGAAACGCAGACTCACGATAGCTCATCAGCAGCCGCGGATCAAAAAGGAAATCACTGCCATTGGCGGGCTGGTCTGGAAAATAAAGCTGAGTCGTTAATATCGGTCCGTTTTTTCGGTATATTTTCACATGCAAATGGCGCGTACGCCCTGGATATTCGCCGGGAACCACCGTCTCCAGTGCAAACTCACCGTTATTATTGGTGTACTGATGCCCCCTCAGACGATGGCCGTGGTTATCATAGTGACCTTGATCATCACACTGCCAGAAGTCAAGGAGCGCACCCGGAACCGGCCGACACAGCGAATCAATC
>JAULVH010000011.1:0-3585 GCA_032111105.1 Burkholderiaceae bacterium
GGACATGGCGATCGTATCGGTTCGGCAGCTAGCGCCGTGGTAAGGTTAAGGCTGTAGCGTTACCAGAATTCGGATAATTATTTCAATGATAATTGAGGTTGGTTATGACAAAAAAAATGAAACGCGAGCAAAAACCCACACCAGTTGGCGAAGATGTAGCCGCTGAAATGGAAACCCGGATGGCGTATCAAAACCTGATTCAATCATTTACGGCGGATCAGCACGAGCTAGAAGTCCGGATCAAAGAAGCTGAGAAGACTAAAACCGATCATTCATCGGATCACGCCTCGGATGACACTTCTTCTCAAGGCTCCGGACATTCATCAAATTGATGTTGTTTTCAATTTGATATTTCAGAGGTCGGGAACTTATCGCCTCTGACCCAGATCCTTATAGACCGCATCGAGTAAGCCCTTGCCGATGCGGTCTTCCATTTTCTTGTGCACGGGTAGCAGTACCTGTCGCCACTGATCCATTTCCTGGCTAGTCGGTTTATAAACCGTGGTCATGCCTGTTTTGCGAATAGCCTCCATGGCATCTGCACTTTCACGCTGCGAGTTTGAATTATTAAATCGTGTCGCTTCCGCTAAAGCAGCATCAAGTTTTTTGCGTATATCTGGCGGCAGGCCATCCCAAAATTTCTTGTTAGCGATCACCGCAAAGCCCATGTAACCATGATTGGTTAGCGTGAGGTGTTTTTGTACCTCATATACCTTTTGCGAGTAGAAATTGAGTGGCGGATTTTCTGCACCATCCACTACTCCCGATTGCAATGCCTGCGTCATTTCAGACTTTGGATCCTTGGATGCGTATCTTCAAACCTCGCATATCAGCCGGTACATGTATCGGCTTATTTGCCGACATCATTTTAAAACCGTTATCCCAGTAAGCAAGTCCCTTAATACCCTTGCTCTCCAGACCCGTGAATAGTTGTTTTCCGATCGGGCCATCAAGTATTTGATTAACGGCTGCGTTGTCTGCAAAAAGAAATGGCAAATCAAATAATTCAAATTCTTTAATACCTAGCGAACCAAATTTCGACAAGGTGGGCGCCAGCATCTGCACGGCACCCATCTGCAAGGCTTCAAGCTCTTCCTTATCTTTATAGAGAGTGCTGTTGGGGTAAATATCTACCCTGACAGCCCCCTCAGTACTTGTTTCAACGAGTTGTTTGAAACGTTCTGCGGCACGGCTTTTGGGTGTGCCTATGGCGGCCACATGACTAAACTTGATCACTATCGGAGTAACAGCAGACTGCGATTCTGAAATGAAAAAAACATTGAACAGAATGCCCGCCAGGGATAGCTGCCAGCATTTAGCTAAAAGATAGTTAGGTTTCATGGTCAGTAAAAAAAGCAGTCTGGTTTAAAAAATTATTAGGCAAAAATTTACATAGGATGAGCACGCAAGAACCGACGAATTTCAGCCAGTGTCTTAGCAGGCGCTTCTTCAGGAATGAAATGTCCGCAGTCAAGCGCACGACCGCTGACATTGTCTGCCACCTCACGCCAATCATCTAAACAATTAAACAGTTTGTGAATAACACCACGCTTGCCCCACAAAGCCAGCAAAGGCATGCGTAGTTTTTTATGCAGATCACGACGATCATGAACCAGATCTATCGTGCCGGCCGCGCGGTAATCTTCGCAGCTTGCGTGTATGGCCTTAGGATCTTTGTAGGCGTTCACGTACTCACGCAATGCTGCTTTAGAAAACGCCGATAAATCCAGCTCAGCACGGCCAACGCGTCCCAGTATGTTAAACGGCACAATCCCTTGCAACATTTTCTCAGGCAGCGGAGCCGGCTGCAGCATTTGAAACCAGTGATAGTAGGCTGTGGCAAATGCCAAATTGATATTTTCAAACATTTTTAGCGTAGGCGAAATATCGAGTACCGTGAGTGTCTGTACGCGCTTGCCATGATCGCGTGCTAATCGGTGCGCAACACGACCACCGCGGTCATGTCCAACCAAATGAAATTTTTCATGGCCTAAAGAACTCATCAGCTCCACCATATCGAGTGCCATCGCACGCTTAGAGTAGTTACTGTGATCTGGTAACCCCTTGGGCTTGGATGAGCCTCCGTAACCGCGCAGATCGGCACACACCACATGATATTTTTTAGCCAGCTCAGGTGCTATTTCGTGCCAGCACGCCATTGTTTGCGGGTAGCCATGTAACAGCAATACAGGCTCGCCACTACCGGCGCTGACTGCATTGATGGTTGCACCACTGGTGCGTATACGATGATGTGTAAAGCCAGAAAAAAATGCCATGTCTTATGCCTCTTACTTGTTGTTGTGGGCGTTACCAAAAATGTGGATGCTACATACCGCAGTCATCCACCGCAGAATAGCATGATCAAGACGCTGTGTAATCAATCGGGAGTATCTGTACGACTCAGCGTTAAGACACCATCATCGATACGCGAATACCGTATGGTTAGTAAATCGAGTAAATAATTCTGATACAACTTCCAGGGTTTTCTATCGCCTTGTTTTGGCAGCTGGTCTGCTGCGCGCAGCACATAACTTGATGTGAAATTCAAAAATGCTTGCGGCACCACAGACACGTCTGCTTTGGGGACAGCAACCTGCAGATGGTGTTTTTCCATATGGCCTATCAATCGACACACATATTCTGCTGTTAAATCGGCCTTGAGTGTCCATGATGCGTTCGTGTAGCCAAAGGTATAGATGAGATTAGGTATACCGCTAAACATCATTCCCTTGTACACCATAGACTGCGACACATTCTGAGTTTTACCATCGATTTGTATAACAATATCGCCCATCAAACTAAGCTGTAATCCGGTGGCTGTAACGATGATGTCAGCAGCCAGCTTCTGACCGGATGCCAGACGTATGCCGTCGGATACAAAACTGTCAATATGATCCGTCACCATCGATGCCCGACCCGATCGAACAGCCTTAAATAAATCACCATCTGGGATCACACACAAACGCTGATCCCATGGACGGTAGCTTGGTGAAAAATGCTGCGCTAATTGTTGCGAACCTAATTGTCGGGCAGCTAAACCTACCAAATGCGCTTTGATCGCCTCTGGCCAGCGCCGCGATAACTTAAAGAACAGCATATTGGTTGCAATATTTTTAAAGCGAACCAAGCGATAAGCCCACATCGCGGGTAGCCAAGATTTCAACCAACGCCCTATCGTGTCATGGGCCGGTAGTGTAACAACGTAGGTAGGCGAACGCTGCAGCATGGTGACATGAGAAGCTGTACGTGCAAGTTCCGGTACCAGTGTCACAGCCGTAGCGCCACTACCTATGACCACGATGTTTTTATTGGTGACGTCCAATTCTTTGGGCCAGAACTGTGGATGCACTATCGTGCCTTTGAAATCTGACTCACCAGCAAACTCAGGACGATACGCTTGATCGTAACGATAGTAACCACAGCATATATGCAAAATTTTGCAATGCAGTGTTTTGCGTTCGCGTTGTTCGCCTACTTCTAATGTCACTATCCAGCGTGCATCGGGCGTGGACCAATTCGCTTGAATAACGCGATGTTGATATCGAATCAGATAATTTAATCCACGCTCATTGGCTGTCTCGGTGA
>JAULVH010000012.1:0-3152 GCA_032111105.1 Burkholderiaceae bacterium
TCGTTTGACAAGTTAGTCAGTGGCTTGATTTTTGCGCTATCCAGATATGTCCACTGTGGTGGCACTTCGCCAGCAGCTTTCAAAGGATAACCAACGACAGCGTGGAAGCTATCTGGCTCGAGTTTTTTAATCTGCGAACCGCCTTCAAACATCGGCTGCTTAACAACTGAAGCCATACCTTTACGAATCGATGTTTCAACGGTCACGATAGCGCCCATTTCAATGGCTGTACCAGCAACTTCGCCATCGCCCTGTGCAAAGTGCACGTCACCGATGAAGAGTCCGCAACCATCAATAAAGCAAGGCAACAGCAAGGTAGTACCTTCAACCATTTGCTTCACATCCATGTTACCGCCGTTTTCACGCGGTGGAATGGTGCGTAAGCATCTGTCTTTATGGCTGCCTTTAGGACCGCAAATTTCTGGTGGACGCGCACTTGTTGGCTCAGGAGGCAAAGCTACACCACCGGCGGCGGCCAGTTGCGTTTCACGTGCAAACCATTCCTCAACTTCTTGAGCACCAGGCATGACACCAACTGAACCCATAAATCCGTTCATAGGAATACGAACACCAGGAACTTCAGCCGATACCGCTTCAACACTGTTCAGTTTCCAGTTAGCGACGAACGGCTCAGTGTACAGATCAGGCAAGAAACCAAAACCTGGAATGATGGTTGTGTAACCATATTCATTCGGCGTAACGTTGATCAGTTTGATGGCCAACACGTCGCCGCGCTTTGCACCTTCAATGTAGATAGGGCCAGTCATTGGGTGAATCAGATTCACGTCAATGGCTGTCACATCTTTTGGTTTCGAATTGATGTTCAAATTCGAATCCAGCGCATCACGCGTGTGCACAACGATCTGGTCGCCTGGTTTTGCACGGGCTACTGGTTTGATCGCTGGGTGATAACGGTTAAAACAGTTAGGGTCTTGCTCGCAATGAGCGCCCTTCTTTTTGACTTCGACAATAGTCTGAGTCTTGACTTCAGCCGTATCTGCAAACGCAGATGGGGCAAGAGCTGCTGCCAATAAGGCGGCTAGCACGGCGGGAATTAAACGCATTCAAATCTCCGGTGTGTATGTAAATAGTGGGGGTGCTTACAACGCTGCGGCTTTAATTCTTAAGAGTTACATTTAGAACTTTGCAGTCCAACCGTATTGTTCCTAAGCAACACTTTTTTGTCCAGCGAAACTGCCTTTATTCTTTGTAACCAAAAGGCGAAGCCCAGGGTTGGACGTTCTTTATTGCTAATTTTTTATGATTTAAGTCCCAGATCACTTCAATCTGGCACGATAGCGTTTCAATAATTAGGATTTAAATAGTTTATATAAACATAGTTTGTTTTAGGATATACTGTCCCGGTCAGCGTTCACTGCGCCCACACAAACAACAACCTACTTACTTTTTACCCGCACTGAAATGACAGATACCACCACAAACGAACTAGATCTACCCACCATGCGCGAGGCAGCCAACCAAGCGTGCGCTCTGATGCGGGTGATGTCTAACCCCGACCGCCTCATGCTGCTATGCCAATTAGCGCAAGGCGAATGTCGCGTCGGTGAGTTAGAAGAACTGCTGGACATACAACAACCCACCTTATCGCAACAATTGGCCGTGCTTCGCGAAGAGTCTCTGGTCGAAACACGTCGCGAAGGTAAACAAATTTATTACCGCATTACCAGCGAGGCAGCACTCGCTGTAATGCATGTTCTTTATCAACAATTCTGCATCTCACCTGAAGGAGACAACACATGAACATCGATAGCTTGCACTTTACGCCCGGCATGTCGCTGCTGGGTGGTTTGATCATAGGTATTGCGTCGGCACTTTTCATACTCGCTAATGGTCGTATTGCAGGCATCAGCGGAATTTTGGGTGGCCTGCTCCGCCCTAAGGCCGATGATGTGGTGTGGCGAGTCGCCTTTTTATTGGGGCTAATTGTGGCGCCGGCTGTGCTTTCGCTGTTTGTCGCACCGTCGATACCAACCATTGAAGCTGGCCCAACGACACTGATCATCGCCGGGCTGCTCGTAGGCATAGGTACACGTTACGGTGGCGGTTGCACCAGCGGTCATGGCATCTGCGGTTTGTCACGCTTATCCCCCCGCTCGCTGATAGCCACACTCGCCTTTATGGGCAGCGGCATGGCCATCGTCTTCGCGATGCGTCACCTGATGATATTCCCGTAAGACGGGCACAAATAAATTGGAGCTATAAATGAAAACTCATTTAGATACGTTGTCCTCGTTTATCGTTGGCCTGATCTTCGGTATCGGTTTGATTTTTGCTGGTATGACTGACCCATCGAAAGTCATAGGCTTTTTGGATGTCGCAGGCTTGTGGGATCCGTCTCTGGCATTTGTGATGGCAGGTGCAATTTTGGTGGGCTTGGTAGCCTTCCGTTTTGCCCGTTACCGCACCATGAATTTTTTGGGTGGTGCATTACGACTGCCGACTAAAAACGATATCGACAAGCGTTTGGTTATAGGAAGCTTGTTATTCGGTATGGGCTGGGGCTTGGCGGGGTTTTGTCCCGGTCCTGCCTTGGTTACTTTAGGTACGGGTGCGCCACAAGCCATACTTTTTGTACTGGCTATGGTCGCTGGCATGGCATTATTTGAAGGCGCAGAACGTCTATGGCAAGGTAGTGATGCCGCTGCTAACGATGCCTCTGCAAACACGAAGTAAGTTCGACTTAGAGTACCCCGTTATATCCACTTCAAGGAGACTGTGATGATGAAAAACGTTGGCGTTACTGACCGTGCACTACGCATCTTTTTTGGCAGCTTGCTGATACTGCTGTCGCTACTCAACATCATCGGGCCATGGGGCTGGTTGGGATTGATAGCGGTTGCTACTGGTGTGTTCCGCTTCTGCCCTGCGTACACACTACTCAGACTAAACAGCTGCCCTAAAGATACGAACTAATCCCATGCCTAAAGTTCGATCCAAAGGTTTTTCTAATCCTGCTAAAACCTGGGATGCCCGTTTTGCTACGTCTGACTACATCTTCGGCACAGAGCCGAATGTGTGGTTAGCGCAGCATGCCGACAGACTCATCCCAAGCGGACACGCGCTGGCAGTGGCCGACGGTGAAGGTCGCAATAGTGTGTGGTTGGCTGAGCGCGGCATGCAGGTCGATGCTT
>JAULVH010000013.1:0-6893 GCA_032111105.1 Burkholderiaceae bacterium
AGTCTGCAAAGAACCCTTGCATCGTTTGTGGATTGGGCGTCGGCGATCGAGACGCAATTGAAAAGGTTCAGACCCTATCCCGCCTTATCTCCGCTCCAGTGGCGACGGTTTATCTGCACAATGACTGCTTTGACAATACCGATTCAATGTACGTTGGAGCGCTGGGTTATCAGGGCTCAGAATTTGCGATGCAGACTTTGTCCAAGTCCGACTTAATCTTGGCGTTGGGTACGCGTCTTAATTCATTTGGTACAACGCCACAGTATGGCTTTGATTTTTTTCCAAAAACTGCAAAGCTCATACAAAATAGCATTAACCCTCTTGAACTCGGGTCGTTGAGGCCAATACAAGTTGGGTTACTCGGCGACTGTAAGTATGTTGTAGAGCAGCTTATCGACGGTTTAAACGGATTTACGTCAGGCAGAAATAATGCCGAACTAACTCGAACGTACGAGTCAGGACGGGCATTATGGCGAGAGAAGCGTGATCAGCTCTCCGCGCCGACCGATATAAAAGACGCCCCGATGACGCCACGAAGTGCGCTCGACGCAGTCGCAAAAGCAGTGCCAAAGAATGCGCTTATTGTTGCGGACGTAGGCAATATTTCGGGTGCAGCAAACTCATATTTTGACGGATTTTCCCGACCACGTTCTTGGTTTGCTGCTGGAAGCCTAGGTGGGATTGGCGTTGGTTTTCCGACCGGGTTGGGTGTCAAGCTAGCACGCCCGAATGACCCAGTAATTACGCTCGTTGGTGATGGCGCATGGAGTATGTCTCTTCAAGAAGTAATGACAGCAGTAAGAGAAAAGCTAAATCTCATTACGGTCATTTTTAACAATAAGGTCTATGTTGCATAACGGCGAAACCAATATGATTTTTTCAAAGAGCGCTACTTCTACACCGATCTTGAGAATCCGAGCTTCGCGGCGATAGCAGAGGCAATGGGTGCCAAAAGTTTCTCGATAACGGATTCTAATGCCATCGGACCTGCTATAGCAGAAGCATTAAAACTTGATATCCCCTCGGTTATAGAAATTCACACAGATCCCAAGCTGTTAAATGAACCGTATCGACGGGATGCGCTGAAGGCGCCAATGCGGTTTTCAGATCGTTATAAACAAGTAAACAAATAGGAGACAAGCCATGAGTAAGTTAGTTGCGAGAAGGGGAATACTGAAAAGTGGGATTTCTGCCGTGGCACTTGCGGCCGCTGCACCGTTTACGCCATTCGTCCAGGCGCAATCCGGAGGATTTGCTGAGCATGGTTGGCCAGCTAATTATGATAGGGTTTCGGAGAAATCCATTTCGTGGCTGAAGTCTAAGGGTTGGTGGCCTCTTAAAGTTGCGTGGAATCCGTTATGGTCTGATGGAAACGCGACTCTCTTCGCAATGAGACAACATGATCTCCTAGTAAAGAGAGGTTTGAGTGCAGAGTTTGTTCCTCTCCTGACAGCGGGGCTTATGAATGAAGCGTTCATTCCCGGCAATGTACAAGTTGCACAAGCTGGATCACTTGGTCTTTTGCGTCTGGTTGATCTAAAAGTGCCAACCATTGCGGTTGCAGCCTATCCGGCTCAGCGTCAAGCTTTTTTGGTCCCATTAGATTCGCCTTTGAAGAATGGGATGGAAGATTTGAAGGGGCAGAAAGTGCTCAAACGCCCTGCAGTGATTGGCGTTACGGTTGGTAGCACAAATCACCTAGGGTTGTTGATTGCAGCTAAAACATTGAACTTAAAAGAAGGGGCCGACTTTATTATCAAGAATATGGGTCCGGCAGATATCATTGCGATGCCGGCCGGAATTGATGTGGTTGGTATATGGGAGCCAAATGTGCTCTTTATGACCGAGGTGCGAAAAAATGTACGGATACTGGAGCTCATCGATCGGTACGAGGTATTCAATGGATATAGCTATATGCGCGGTGAGCTCGAACAGAACGCTCCGGATGTAGTCCAGGCTTATCTGGACGCTTTCATTGAAGCGAAGTTGATTATCCGCGCAAATCCCGATCAGTTAATTTCTGATCTCACAAGGGATGTAAGCCAACGTGGACGTGATGAGAACTTAATTCGTCGCGATGTCTTAATCCATGTTGTTGATCCCAAGCCAACGCTTAACTATGTATTCGAGAATAGTAGGGGTTTCTATATTGATTTGGAGATCTTTCAGGCAGGCGTAATGCATGATGCGGGAGTGCTAAAAAGGCGCTATACGGCCGACGAGTTCAGGGCAGTATTACGGCCTAATTATCTTGCAAATACCTTCAAGAAGCTAAATTGGAAAATTCCTGATCAACCTGTTTTTCTGCCGAGTAATTGGGGTGGAAGAATAGGCAATCCACCTTATCCTGAGTACGGGCTAATGCGCATGGGTCGCCAGGAATTTCCCACAAAAAGTGATCTAACGGGTCCTTGGTATTACAAGGGTAAGCGTTACTGATCTATTTTACCCCCGGGTTATACACCCGGGGGTTTGGAAGAGGTGTTTTGGGCGCATGAAGAACATGTATCGCACCGCCACTAATGTATTAAAAACGTATTTGCCTTTGATGATCGCGGTGATTGTCTGGGAGTTATACGTTCGGATACATCCCGAGATTTCAATTTTTCTACCAAGTCCGAGTGATGTATTTGCGGCCTTTGTAGATTTAATCGCGAAGGGCACTTTACAAACAGACATCTACGCAAGCCTGAAGCGTGTTTTTATCGCTATTTCTGTTGCTGGCGCAATTGGCTACCCCTTAGCGCTAGTCATGGCGATGTCTAAGCCCGCTCAATGGTTTTTTGAGCCGATTATTAATTTTTTTCGTCCCATTCCCCCACTAGCATGGATTCCTCTCAGTATTGTTTGGTTCGGAATTTCAGATAGTCAGAATATTTTTATTATCTTCTTGGGGGCATTTTTCCCAATATTGTTAAATACATACGAAGGTGCGCGCTCTATCAATGACATTTACATTCGCGCGGCAAGGAATCTTGGTGCTACACGGATTTCAATGTTTTTTAGGATTATTCTTCCCGCCGCACTGCCGGCAATGTTTGTGGGTCTGCGAGTCGGTGGCGGGGTCGCATGGATGGCATTAGTCGCGGGTGAGTTAGTGGCGGCTAGTTCAGGACTCGGACATTTAATAAGTCAGGGGCGTTTACTCTTCAAAAGTGATCAAATTATTGTTGGCATGGTGACAATTGGCATTATCGGAATTTTATTAGATTCCGCTGTGCTGTCTATTCAACGTATTCTTTTGCGCTGGAAGGATACAAGATGACAAAAAGAATTATTGAAGTGCGGAATGCATCAAAACTATTCAATGATGGTCGGGCGACTGTACATGCACTAGATGCAGTTAATATAAGTTTTAACGAGGATGACTTTATTTGTCTTGTTGGCCCCAGCGGCTGTGGGAAGTCCACACTTCTAAATGTTTTTGCTGGATTTGAGCAACTTGATAGTGGTCAAGTGTCAATGTTTGGCAGCACTCTACAAGGCCCATCTGTTGACCGAACTATGGTATTTCAAGAGTATGCGCTCTTTCCTTGGATGACGGTCTATCAAAACATCGAATTTGGTTTATTACACAAAGAAGGTGTCAGTGCTTCGGATCGGGCCGATATTATTAAGCGATATCTGTCTGTTATTGAACTTGAAGTTTTTGAGCATAAATACCCGCATCAACTCTCTGGGGGTATGCGGCAGCGTGTGGCGATAGCCCGTGCCCTGGCGGTGGATCCCCGACTGCTTCTGATGGATGAGCCATTCGCAGCTCTCGACTCGTTTACACGGGAAAAAATGCAAGACGAGCTATTGCGAATCTTGGCAAGAGAAAATGCCGCGGTGGTATTTGTAACACATAGCATCGAAGAAGCGCTAAAACTTGCCGACGTAATTGTTGTAATGTCACCTCGACCCGGTCGTGTGGTTAAGGAAATTAGATTGAATTCGCAAAAACCGCGAGATCTTTCTGACCCTGATATCGTTGAAACAGGACGGTGTATTAGAGAGTTACTACACGCGACTAGCAGTTAAAGCATGAGACCTACAGATATATTTGATGCAATCGTAATTGGTGCTGGATCTGCGGGATGTGTAACGGCGAGTCGCCTAAGCGCCGCAGGTATGCGTACACTCCTTGTTGAGGCCGGTCCGCGGAGGCTTTCTTTGTGGCAGAAGTTGCCGCTCGGCGTGGGAAAGGCATTACACGATCCTAGAAGGGTATGGTTAGATCAATGTGAGTCATCCGAGATACTGAATGGTAGATCGCTGCAATGGCATGCTGGTCGTGGAAGCGGTGGCTCTAGCTCAGTAAACGGAATGTTGGCGGTAAGAGGCGATCCTGCTCTGTATAACGACTTACAACACTACGGCATAAATGGATGGTCATACACTGAATGTCTACCTTACTTTAAGGCATTAGAAAGGGTGCAGTTCTCCGCGGCACAGCTCCGCGGACATCACGGACCAATTGACATTCGTAGGCTTGACAAGACGAAATATTGTGAAGCTTTCCATGGTGCGTTTAATGCGCTTGGAATAGAGTCTCGAGACGATTACAACACAAGCTATGCGGCAGGTGTTTACCAGCTCCAGCTAACGGCTGGGCAATATGTAAGGTCCGATGCATCCCAGTATCTAACCAAAATCTCTGATCAAAGGTACCTCACGATCTTACACGATACAGTTGCAGATCATTTACTGGTAAAAAATGATGAAATTATCGGTGTTGAACTTATTACAAAAGGAGTAAACAGAGAAGTAAGAAGGGCCCCTAACGTATTCCTCTGCTTAGGCGCGGTGAGAACGCCGCAAATTTTAGAGAAATCTGGAATTGGCAATCCTCATTACATACAAGCAGGGGGCATATCGGTGACACATCGATTAGATGCTGTCGGTGAGAATCTCCGAGATCACCTAATGGTGAGACAGACATTTGAAGGGAAATTTAAAGAAACGATTAATGATTTATTTACATCAAAATTGTTCTTGGCAACGCAAGGGGCTAGATACCTACTTGGACGTAGCCCGTGTTTGTTAAACACATCTTCGTTGTTAGCGACTGCCTTCGTACCTGATTCGACTACTTCCTCCCATCCTCGGTTCCGTGTTCAGCTTGGGCTTGGGTCTGCGGAGGGCCGATTATCTATTGATCTCAAGTCCGGTATTGATGCCTACTCTGGGTTTCACATAGGAGTGTATGACATCTCGCCAAAATCAGTTGGTTCTGTTCACATCAAGCGCGAGGATGGGGATCTGACTCCTCGTATTACGCCCAGCTATCTCACTGATTCATCTGATATCTCAAGATTAAAAAGGGGGTATAAATTTATCTCGCTATTGGCTGAGCAAAAATCATTACGTGAGACTTATTCCCGTCGAACAAGACCATTAGAGAATATCGGCAACTCGACTTCATTAATGGAATATTTTTCGCGCAGTGCACATACGTGCTGGCATCCCGTGGGTACTTGTCGTATGGGTAAAGATGAGAGTGACTCAGTTACCGCCAGTGATGGCCGAGTACATGGGATGCGAAATTTGTTTATCTATGACGCTTCGATTTATCCGTTTCATACAAGTAGCAATACGAATTTGCCGGTATTAATGGCAGCGGAAAAACTTGTTCATAAATTCTTAGGTCTTACAAATAAAGATTTTCAAAATTAATGATGGAAGGATTTGATAGCTCGAAAAGAGTCGCTTGCTTTTTGATCGACAGCATAAGCTTTTCGAAGCCTTTTTCTGCCAGGTGAGTAGAGCGGCCCGAGATGAAGAAACAGCCAATAATTTTTTTATTGACGAATACGGGACTCGAGACTACTGAGAAGCCATCCACATAATCGTCTTTGCAAATAATTCCTCCAATTTTTAAGGAATTTTTAATTTCTAGTTTCAGTTTTCTTAACGATATAGTTGTGTTTTTAGTAAATTGTTCATAAGGCTCGGTAGGTAGATAATGCTTCCATTTACGCTCAGGAATCGACGCCAGAAATAGTTTGCCTGATCCTGATGCGTGAAGAGGGGATCTTAATATCGTGTTGTACTGGGATGTTAGTGGGTCAGATCCGATAGCAAGGGAAGCTAAAACACGTTTTCCATCATAAAAATACACGAAGCCCGAAGTAAGACTCCATTCATTCCTGAGGCTTAAAATTACAGTCCAGATTTTTTCCGCTGAAGTGTTTATCGGGTGATTGAGCGGGAGGGGGAATAGGGATGATGTGCTTGAGTAAAAGGTTCGTGTCTGTTTGTCTTTGCTGATTAGACTGTCGGCTGCCATTGAGTTTAAAAGCCGATTGGTAGTGCTTGTGTCAAGATTTAGCGCGACTGATATTTCTTGCGATGTCAGGGGTCGAACTGACCCAAGAACCAACTCAATAATTTTGGATACTTTTAATTTTTGGTTGCGGTTCATTGATGGATCCTGGAATTTCACGTAAAGCAAATGCGAGTATTATGGATATCTCGCCTTTAGCTTATAAATTATTTGTCTATTATTTAATTGATCGTATATTCTTTTTAGTGATCATATCCTAAAGCAGTTAAACCCTAATTCAATCAATATGCGTTAGGACGCCTTATTTTCGATAGGCGGACCTGACCCCATGCACAGTTCATCAGGTTTTAGCAGAAAGCAGTTTGAGCAGGGTTTTTGGTTTGCTTTTGCATGGTGTCAACATATAGTCTTCACCCGTCAGTTGTTTCGCTAGTTTTGCAGAGTTTCCCGTTTTTGGTCTTGCTGCCTCGATCATTGTGGCAGCTTCGAGAATGTTGGCGATGATTTTTAATTGGCAGATCCCGGCGTGGCGGGTAGATCGATAGCTGGACGGGATTAATTTGATTTCAGACTCTCAAAATCTCAGTTCTAGTCACAGCACGCAGCCGCATCAGGGCCTGGTCTG
>JAULVH010000014.1:0-5305 GCA_032111105.1 Burkholderiaceae bacterium
CACCATAAAGCCGGTAATGTTTTGCAGAAAAACCAGGGGTATCTTGCGCTGACAACACAGCTCAATAAAATGCGCGCCTTTGACAGCTGATTCAGAAAACAAAATACCGTTGTTCGCAATTAAACCTACCGGCATGCCATGTATATGCGCAAAGCCGCACACCAGCGTAGCGCCAAAGCGCGATTTAAATTCATCAAACTCACTGCCATCAACAATACGCGCTATGACTTCACGTATATCAAATGGTTTGCGCGTATCCGTGGGTATCACACCGTAAATTTCTTTGGCGTCGTACTTGGGCTCGACTGGCTCACGTAAAACTAATGAATGTGATTTTTGTTGATTTAAATTCGCAACCAGCCTGCGTGCGATGGATAGTGCATGTAAATCGTCGTTTGCCAAATGATCGACTACGCCCGATAAGCGTGTATGCACATCGCCGCCGCCCAAATCTTCAGCACTCACAATTTCACCAGTAGCTGCTTTTACTAACGGCGGGCCGCCCAGAAAAATCGTGCCTTGATTTTTAACGATGATGGATTCATCACTCATCGCTGGCACATAAGCGCCACCGGCTGTGCACGAACCCATGACCACCGCAATTTGCGGTATGCCTTTGGCCGACATCGTGGCTTGATTGAAAAAGATACGCCCGAAGTGTTCGCGATCAGGAAACACATCTTCTTGATTGGGCAGGTTCGCTCCGCCTGAATCCACCAAGTAGATGCAGGGCAGATGATTTTCTTCTGCGATTTCTTGTGCGCGTAAATGTTTTTTTACTGTTAATGGGTAGTAGGTTCCGCCTTTAACAGTGGCATCGTTACAAACGATCACGCACTCCAAACCTTTAACACGGCCTATGCCGGTAATGATGCCAGCGCACGGCGCAGCATCGTCATACATATTTAACGCGGCTAACTGAGAGAATTCGAGAAAAGGCGTACCCGGATCGAGCAGTTGATTAATACGCTCACGCGGTAATAGTTTGCCGCGACCGGTATGTTTGCTACGCGCTGCTTCACCACCGCCGAACGTTATTTTTTCGCAGTGGGCACGCAAATCATCAACCAGCACTTGCATGGCCGCTCCATTGGCGACAAACTCCGCTGAGCGTGGATTTAGTTTGCTGTCAATGACGGGCATAGGAAGACTCGATTAATAGAAAAATAAATTTAACGGTGCAATGAAAATTTTACGGCGGCCAGCACGTCATGTTGCCGGCAGCTTAGCCCTTGAAATCACCATCGACATAAAACCATCGGTTATCACGCCGAATAAACCGACTGGTTTCATGTAAGCGTCGGGCGCGACCACCCACCTTGGCACGCGCAATAAATTCAACGATACCTTCGTCTCCCTCTTGCTGCGCAGAGCGCACTTCTAAGCCCACCCATGAAATATTGGGCTCGACTAGTGGCTCAGGCGGACAAGTGGCAGGATCCCAGGTCGCCCGCAGATAGTCTTCTTCACCCAACACATACGCCGAGTAACGTGAACGCATGAGTTGTTCTGGTGTTTCGGGGATGTCATTCCCAGAAATAAAACGACTACAACACACGTCGTAAGATTCGCCGCCGCAAGGGCAAGGTTTTATTATTTGTATGCTCATAGATTAATTGCTTAGGCTAGTGCACGCCCTATCAATATTTTTTGTATGTCGCTGGTACCTTCGTAGATCTGACAAACGCGCACATCACGATAAATGCGCTCTACCGGAAAATCTGCAAGATAACCATAACCGCCATGTATCTGTATTGCCTCGGTACAGATTTTTTCTGCCATTTCACTGGCAAATAATTTTGCCATCGCCGCTTCTTTCAGACACGGCAAACCCGCATCTTTCATTGCTGCGGCATGCCAAACCAACTGACGCGCAGCTTCTAGCTGTGTTGCCATGTCAGCTAAACGAAATAGTACTGCCTGATGCTCGAACAAGGGCTTATCAAAACTTTGCCTGTCTTTAGCATAGCGTAGCGCTGCATCAAAGGCCGCCTGCGCCATACCGACGGATTGCGCTGCAATGCCTATGCGCCCACCTTCTAATCCTGACAGAGCAATTTTATAGCCCATGCCTTCTTCGCCTATCAGGTTTGCCGCGGGTATGCGGCAATCCTCGAAAAGAATCTGGGCTGTGTCCGACGAATGCTGGCCTAATTTTTCTTCTATTCTGGCGACGATATATCCCGGTGTATTCGTGGGTACCCAAAAAGCACTGATACCACGTTTACCCGCAGCTTTATCTGTCACTGCCATGACTATCGCCACATCAGCATGTTTGCCACTGGTGATGAATTGTTTCACACCATTTAACACATAACTATCGCCATCACGTCGTGCCGTGGTGCGTAACGCTGAAGCATCACTACCTGCATGTGGCTCGGTCAGGCAAAACGCACCCAGCTTATCGCCTTTGGCCAGCGGCACCAGCCAGTCGCGTTTTTGCGCTTCATTGGCGTACGACATAGCTATGCTACACACGGGACAATTATTGACAGAGATGATAGTCGAGACGCCGCCATCACCGGCGGCTATCTCTTCTATAACCAGAGCTAGCGAAAGATAATCGAGTCCGGCACCGCCCTCTTCCTGAGGAACAGCAACGCCAAAGGCACCCAGTCCTGCCAACTGTTTGAGTGCGTCTTTAGGAAATTCGCGCTCCTTATCCCAACGCGCTGCGTTCGGTGCTAACTGCTGCTGCGAAAACTCACGCAAAGCATCACGAATCATCTGGTGCTGTTGAGACAAAATCATTCTTATTTTTTCCTTGTGAAAATTACCGACGCCACCTCCTTAAAGAGGTGGCCGTAATTTTTTCAACTCTATCCTACCAACCCATCTTGCGACCGTCATAACTCTGAAAGCTGCCGCTCTCAGATGACTTGGTTTTTTCTATAACGCTGAGCATGCCAGATACACTTTGCGCAACCGAGGTTGGCGCTTGCTCACCACCCATGTCCGTTTTGACCCAGCCTGGATTCATAGTGATCAGTGTCATGTGCGGATAGTCATTGCGCGCTGAGTGCACCGCCATATTTAGTGCTGCCTTCGATGTGCGATACACCCAACCCATACTCGATTCTGCTTCACTAATGCTGCCCATGCCACTCGTGATGAATACGAATTTTCCTTTGGCCGCCTCAACTCGCGGTGCGATCTGCGGTATAGCTTGCATCGCACCCAACACATTGGCATGCATAGTGGCATCAAACATATCTGCTGTCGGCACCTGCAGGGCGCCATCAAACGAACCCAACACACCTGCTACATAAACTGCCAAATCCACTGACTCATTACCGAGATGCTTAGGCAGTGATGCCAATGAATCGGGTAATGCAACATCGATCTTCAAGGCATGTGCGCCTTCGTCTTTGAGTGCCTGTAAAGACATTTCATCGCGTGCAGTCGCAAACACTTTCCAGCCAGCGGATATTAACTGGCTGACGAATTCGCGACCTATACCTCGGGATGCTCCGATAATTAATGCTGTGCGCATGTGTTTGGCCTTACATCATTTCTATGGCCATAGCGGTTGCTTCTCCGCCACCGATACACAATGCGGCCACACCGCGCTTGCCGCCGGTTTTTTTCAGTGCGCCCAACAGCGTTACGATAATGCGCGCACCGGAAGCACCAATAGGATGGCCCAGGGCACAAGCACCGCCATGAATATTGATTTTTTCGTGAGGAATATGATGCTCTTTCATGGCCGCCATAGCGACCGCAGCAAAGGCTTCGTTGACTTCAAACAGATCAACCTGATCACTGCTCCAGCCCGTTTTTTTATACAGTTTTTCTATTGCGCCCACCGGAGCTGTGGTGAACCAGTTCGGCTCTTGCGAATGACGTTGATGCGCAACGATTTTTGCAATCGGCTTAACACCTAGTTTTTTGGCCGTCGATTCGCGCATCAACACTAATGCGGCAGCGCCGTCATTAATTGATGAAGAAGTTGCAGCCGTAATCGTTCCATCTTTTTTGAATGCGGGCTTGAGTTGCGCAATCTTATCGATCTTGGCTTTGAGTGGTCCTTCATCTTTATCAATCACGATATCGCCGGCTCTGCCTTTAACCGTAACAGGTGCGATCTCCCACGCAAATGAACCATCGGCCGTGGCCGCTTGTGCACGCTTGACTGATTCAATAGCAAACGCATCTTGCTGCTCGCGCGTGAAATTGTATTTATCTGAACAATCTTCAGCGTATGTGCCCATGGCGCGGCCCTTCTCATACGCATCTTCTAAACCATCGAGCATCATGTGGTCGTACAACACGCCATGACCAATCCGATAGCCACCACGCGCCTTAGGTATCAGGTACGGTGCATTAGTCATCGATTCCATACCACCAGTAACAACGACGTCATTAGTGCCAGCAACCAGCGAATCAAAACCATAGATGGTGGCCTGCATGGCCGAACCACACATTTTTGATAGCGTGACCGCACCAGCCGATACTGGCACACCACCTTTAATTGATGCCTGACGCGCAGGCGCCTGACCCTGTGCCGCCATTAAGCAGTTGCCAAAAATAACGTCGTTAACTACATCCGCAGAAATGCCAGCGCGCTCTATTGCTGCGCGAATAGCTACGGCACCGAGATCATGCGCTGCGAGTGATGAAAAATCACCTTGAAACGCCCCCATAGGGGTACGGGCAGCACCAACGATAACGATAGGATCTTGCATAATTCTCTCCAGTGAAAAATTCACATCGCTTAAGCGATCGAATTGCCCGCAACCGCCGGGGCTTGGTTAACAAAACGAATTTCTTGGGGATACGGAAAAATATCCTCTACTTGACCTTCCAGTATGCGTATCTTGCGCTGCTGCCAGTAGTCGGCCGTGAGCAAATCAGCATGATGCTTCATGAAGTATTCACGAACGCGCAGATTACCCAATAAAAAAACACCGAACTGCTCAGGGAACACGTCATTTTTTCCTACGTGATACCAGGGCTCGCTCGCCATTTCATCTTCTTCATTGCGCGGCGCTGGAATAGTACGAAAATTACAGTCAGTAATGTATTCAATTTCATCGTAGTCATAGAACACTACTCGACCTTGACGGGTTACGCCAAAATTCTTGTACAACATATCACCCGGAAAGATATTGGCTGCTACTAAATCTTTGATAGCGTTGCCGTATTCACGCACGCCATGCTCAAGTTTTTCTTGGTCACCGGTAGCTTCAGCATCAGTTAGCCAAATATTCAATGGTGTCATACGGCGCTCTATGTACACATGACGCACGATAACTTGGTCGCCATCCTCTTCAACCAATGAAGGCGCGACAGTTTTTAATTCAGC
>JAULVH010000015.1:0-8426 GCA_032111105.1 Burkholderiaceae bacterium
TGAATCTCAGTTCAATAAGTCTGGGCTCTGTGGGTTCGGAAATGCATAAAATATGACTAAACTATAAATAATTGTTTTTCAATTACTCAGAGAGGTTTATATGCCTAATCGCCTCCCATCACTCAATGCATTAAGGGCATTTGAGGCGGCTGCACGCCACATGAGTTTCGCTCGAGCTGCCGAAGAGCTTCATGTCACGCCCGGAGCGATCAGCCAACAGGTAAGACAGCTTGAAGATAGTTTAGGACAGCGACTTTTTCTTCGTCAAAATAATTCACTTTCTATTACTTATGCAGGAAAGGCTTTGCTGCCACAAGTCAGAGAGGCCTTTCATAGCTTGATCGAAGCTACTGATCTAGTTCGAACAAAAAATTTTGAAAATATTCTTAAAATCAGCGCGCCGCCAACGTTTTCTATCAAGTGGCTAAGGCCAAGGTTGACTCATTTTCAAAATCTTCACCCCGATTTAGAAATCCGACTTACGGCAAGCAAGCAACTCGCTGACTTCAACAAAGAGGACTTGGACGTAGCTATTAGGTATGGTAGAGGAAATTACGAAGGTCTAGTCGCTGAAAAAATCATGTCAGAAAATATTTTTCCAGTATGCAGTCCCGTGGTGCTTCAACGAACCTTGGCACTCCGTAAAACATCGGACCTTAAACTTCACACACTGCTGCATGCCGAGCACAGCGCATCTGACGAAACAGCACCTAGTTGGTCAAAATGGCTGCGACTTGTCTGTCCAGAGACATTAGAAATTATCAATGCTGGTAAAGGAATGTTTTACACGCCAGCATTACTGGCGATTGATGCTGCCATAGCTGGTGAAGGTATCGCATTGGCAAAAGGAAAATGGGTGCAAGATGACTTATCTGCTGGTCGATTGGTTCAACCTTTTGAAGATGTTTTGCATTCAGAATTTAACTATTACCTCGTCTATCCGCAAGGGGCAGCTAGTGCCAAGGTAACCATTTTTCGTCAATGGCTTTTTGAGATGCAGGGTCTTCACGTAGTTTCTGAAATTTCTTCAACTGCCAATTCAATTACGCATTTATAAGCCTTCACTTAGATAAATTAACCCAAAGGGCTAGATATTCTGGTTTGACCATCGCGCATCAACCACACAACATATTTGAATAATTTTAAATTGAGGTGTGGACATGGATTTGGGAATCAGCGGCCGCAATGCATTGGTATGTGCTGGCAGTAAAGGTTTAGGACGTGCCTGCGCCTACGCACTGGTTCGAGAAGGAGTAAATGTAGTCATCGTCGCACGCAACCCCGAGACTTTGGAAAAGACTGCTCACGAACTCAAACAACTTAAGGCCGGAGCAGTTTCCTTCGTGGTAGCAGACATCACCACACCACTCGGCCGAACTGCTGCCCTGAACGCGTGCCCACAACCCGATATTTTGATTAACAATGCTGGCGGTCCACCTGCTGGAGATTTTCGCGAATTCTCTGAGGAGATTTGGCTTGCCGCAATCAATGCGAATATGCTGACCCCTATCGATTTAATAAAAGCCACTCTCGACGGCATGATGGAGCGTGGTTTTGGACGAATCATTAACATTACATCAAGCGCAGTTAAAGCTCCTATCGACATACTTGCGCTGTCAAACGGTGCCCGCACTGGATTAACGGGTTTTGTAGCAGGTTTATCACGCAAGACCATCACAAAAAATGTAACCATCAATAATTTACTTCCCGGTGCTTTTGACACAGAAACCATGCGTTCTCGCTCGGCATCTATGGCGCAAGCCAGTGGAAAAACATTTGAAGAAATCCAAGCAGCGCGCTTACAACCCATTCCAGCAGGTCGATTCGGAAACCCAGATGAATTTGGAGATGCTTGCGCATATCTGTGCAGCAAACAAGCCGGGTACATCACAGGTATGAATTTTCTAATTGATGGCGGTGCATATCCTGGCACGTTTTGATATGTGCTGGCATATGAACTGCAAAACATCTACCACGCTAATAATAGTTCAATTACTCAATGGAGCTTAGCCCATGAAAATTATTCGTTCTCTATTTTTTTTCTGGATGTTGATGCCCTTATTGGCAACGGCTGAACCCATCAAGTTGGGACAGGTGTCGTTATCCTTTTACGCAGTCACAGGAGGCATAGTCCAGCATGTGTTGGAAAAAGAGGGATACACAGTCGAGGTGATTGAAGGATCGCATGCCGATATTTATCCGAAGGTTGGTACAGGCGAGGTAGACATACTCGCTGCATCATGGCTTCCCAACGCGCATGCGGTTTTATACCGAAAAGTGGAAGCAAGCACATTCAAATTAGCCAAGCTATATGACGATGCGCGTCTGTATTGGGCTGTTCCTGCGTATGTTCCGGCTGAAGAGGTTTCCTCAATTGAAGATCTGTTGAAACCTGCGGTCAGATCGCGCATGCCGGCAACTATCGTCTCACTGCCCGAATCAACTGGCTTGACTATCTTAGGGCTTGAGGTACTCAAGAGTTATGGTCTCGAAGCCGCAGGCTATCGATTGCAAGCCGCTCCCCCGAGTACTTGGATCGGCACATTTAAAAATGCTTATGAAACAGGAAACTGGGTGGTATTTCCTTTGTGGCAGCCGCAATGGATAAATTCTGTCTATAAATTGCGTGTACTGGAAGACCCAAAGCGTATTTTTGGCGTGGACAGTGCATATCTGATTGCCAATCAACAGCTCAAGTCAAAATTGTCACCTCGCATGCTGAGTCATCTAAGTAATATTCGCTTGTCAATTGCGGCGATTACAGAAATGGATAAATCCATGAATGTAGAAAAGATATCAGCGCGTCAAGCCGCAGAACGCTGGATTGCCGCTCATCCAGAGCAGGTAGATAGCTGGCGCCCAAAGTAATGTCGTAGATAAGATGTAATTATTTATTTCTTTGGTCACTCAGATTTAAATATTAATGAATGTGGAAAAATCGATTCCGACTTAGTATGAAATGTAATCGCTCGAATAAGTTTTCTTAAAACGTGTTCGATCCAAAGAGCAGGAATGAGAATGAGTGCGATACTACTGCCAACATATTTAGGCACGCCTAAATTTGATGAATTTATAGAAAAGTTTTATGAAAATGTAATGCTAAGTGACTTAGTAAAACATTTTTTTCTGCTAGCCAAAAAGCCTGCAGTAGTTCGGGACTTAAAACGTTATTGGCCTTATTTGTTACCGAAAACACTTCTCGAGTATAGGAAGACTGCAGTAGCCAGTTCTGATTACGACATTCGATTACCAGAAAGTCAGTTTTCTGAAGTGGTCTTGATCATGGCTAAATTAATGCGTGAAATGAAATTCAACGTAGACCATTCGCCGCAATTAATGCATGAAGTTTTAGACCTTATTGAAGAAACAAGAAGTCAAGCCTCGGCTAGCAGTCAATCAGTTATCGAGGGCAAAGACATTAACTCCGACATATTGCAGATTGTTCTGAAACGAAACAAAATTCAATCAGAAGTAATGCCTTCTAAGTCCATAAAAACTGGCAAAGGATTAGAGCACGAAGTATGGATAAGATTAGACAATGAGGAAAAGCTAGTTCGCATCTCTGGAAAAATTATTATAAAAGACGAATCTTTTGATGATCAGTTAGCTGAAATAATAGAAAAACAAGCAGAGAAAGAAAGTATCGTACAACTTAAATTAGTTCGAGATGCAGGCCCACAACATTTTTTAGCCTCACACGTCTTGCCATTCGAAAATGGCATTCCAATTCGACTTTTTATAAAGTACTTGCAGAAATTTGCAATCGATCTCGCTGGCGCATACGCATTAGATAAACATTCAGTATTAAAGAAAAAAACATAATACCAATAATAGTAACTTTAAAGCGTTTTTAATATGATCCTATGCGCCGGATGGTCCGAGTATTTGTGCCACGAATTGTGGTTGGAGGCGCACATTCAAAAACTGTGCAATTTGTACGATCTGCCCATACAGCATGTGCTGACCATGGTGAACCACGCAGCCGCGCTGAGTGGCAGCTTCGAGAAGCGGCGTATGACCATCGCGCACCACTGCTTCGCAAACGAGAGTGCCTGCCTCTAGGCGATCGGTGGGCAACGGTAGCGCATCGGTATCGTTTAAACCCAATGACGTCGCATTGACCACAACATCAAATCCGGATGGATCTTCTTCGCCAACTCTCACCATCACATCATCCAGCGTGTCCTTCAAACGCATCGCCAGTTCATTCGCACGACCGGCCGAGCGATTGTGGATGACAAGTTCGGACGGCCTCTCCCTAGCAATGGCATAAGCGATTGACTTGCCGGCGCCACCCGCACCGACCAATAGCACGCGCTTGCCAAGCAGCGTGTGACCGCGGTCCCGAAGACCTGCTACAAAGCCCTCCCCATCGAAGTTTCCACCAATCCAAACGTGCTTGTTCCTGTCGAAGCGCATGGCATTAACCGATCCGACTAGTTGAGCCGTGTCAGTCAACTCCCCGCAGGCGGCGACAACCGATTCTTTATGCGGAATCGTGACGATCAAGCCGAGAAGGTTGTTCAGCGCGGGCACACCTGACAGTAAGGGCAGCAATTTGCTCGCCTCCACTTGGAAGGGCAAACACACGACATTAAGTCCCTGCTTTGCAACTGAGGCATTGAACAACTGGGGAGTACGAACGTGGCTGATGGGATTGGCGATGATTCCGATCAGTTGAGTGTTTCCATCTATTTGCATGGAGAGCTTCCAGGTTTTTGTATGTTATGAAAATGTACTGCCTCAAATGCCGGCCTAAGGTTTAGTCACGCGCAACCAGCATGTGGAACGTCGCTTCGATTTACCCAGCGATGTAGAGTCCACCATTCACATGCAACACCTCGCCAGTGACGAAACTAGCAGCGCTACTGCACAAAAATCCGATCGCACTTGCAATCTCACGCGGATGTCCAAGTCGCTGCAAGGGTGTTTGCTCAATGGAGTCCGCGCCGCGTTTGGCAATGAGCTCAATCGTCATCGGTGTTCCGATCACACCCGGCGAGACCGCATTGACGCGGGTACGTGGCCCCAGTTCCCGCGCCATGCTGCGTGTCAAACTCAGAATCGCCCCTTTCGATGCCGAATAGTGGGCGTTGTACATGGCACCTCGATGTGCAGCCACGGAGGTCAGGTTGACGATTGCACTGTGCTCGCGCAGCGCGGGCATCGCCCGCCGACACAGGTAAAAGACACCATCGAGATTAATGCCCAGCGTTTGGCGCCATTGGTCATCGGTCATCTCCTGAATCGGCTGCGCCTTGTAGATTCCGGCCGAAGGAACCAAAAAATCGATGCCTCCAAATATGTCTTGTGCCAACGCTACTGCGTGCGCGGAATCTTCGGGATTGGCCGCGTCCATTTGCAACGTGACAATACGTTTGCCACTTGAATCGAGCGACTCCGCAAAAAAGTTCAAGTTTTCTTCGTCGAGGTCGGTCAAGACCAGATTTGCACCGTGCGCATAAAACAATGCGGCAACCTCTCGGCCGATGCCGCCGTTCGCCCCGGTCAGCAAGAGTGTTCTATTTTCAAAGTCGTACATGATTGTTCCGTTAGTTTTGAATTGTCCTTAGAGCTTCAGATGTGCAGCGCGCGGCCGTACGCCGAGAGCACTGCTTCGTGCATCGCTTCGGACATGGTCGGATGCGGAAGAATTGCCGCCATCAATTCAGCTTCAGTCGCCTCCAGGGATTGAGCAATGGAGAAACCCTGAATCATTTCAGTCACCTCTTCACCCACCATATGCGCGCCTAATAGCTCGCCGCTTCCTTCGTCGAACACCACTTTCACAAACCCAGTCGTTGCTCCCATTGCAATAGCCTTGCCGTTGGCGAAAAACGGAAACTTGCCAACCTTCACTTTGCGGCCATCAGCTCGCGCCTGCATTTCAGTCAGACCGACGCTGGCGACTTGTGGATGGCTGTATGTGCAGGCTGCCACTCGCTTGGAATCCAGCGGGTGTGGATGCAGGCCAGCGATGTGCTCAACACATATCACTCCCTCATGGCTCGCCTTATGTGCCAGCCATGGTGGACCAGCTACGTCTCCTATGGCATAGACGCCCGGCTCTTCCGTTTGACAGAACTGATCGGTCACTATGTGGGTCTTTTCAGTTTTGATGGCCGTCTTCTCCAAGCCCAGGTCTTCGACGTTGCCAACGATGCCAGCTGCTACAAGTACAACGTCTGCTTGAACTCGACTTGTCGTTTTCCCTTGTAGATCAAGTTGCCACCCTGCACCTTCCCGAACAGCTCCTTGCACAGCCGTTGCCGTATGTAGCGTGATTCCATCACGCGACAGGCTTGAAGCCATCTGGGTTGATATGTCGATATCCTCCAAAGGCAAAACACGATCCGCCATTTCGACCACGATTACCTCGACGCCGACGGCATGGTAAAAGCTCGCAAACTCAATACCAATCGCACCTGCCCCAACGATCACCATGCGTTTCGGAACGCTTGGGGGATTGAGAGCGTCGCGATAAGTCCAAATCGTCTTGCCGTCCGGTTCAAGCCCAGGCAAATTCCGTGCGCGTGCCCCCGTCGCAAGAATGATATTTTTGGCCCGGACCAAAGTGGCCCGCCCGCTCTTGTCGGTAACATTTAGCGATCCTTTTCCCTCCAAGCGTGCGTGCCCACTAAAGACAGTGATGCCATTCTTCTTCATCAAACTATCGATACCCTTGTTCAACTGTGCAGCAACCGATCTTGAACGGGCGACCATGGCGGATACATCAGCCGTCGGAGCTGTTACTTTCACGCCAAAATGTGATGCATCCTTAGTCAAGCGCAGCACATCTGCGCAACGCAATAACGCCTTGGTTGGAATACAACCCCAATTGAGACAGATACCACCCAATTCGTCCCTCTCGACAACGGCAGTTTTCATACCCAACTGCACGGCTCGAATGGCTGCAACATAGCCACCTGGTCCGCTGCCAACTACGACCAAATCAAAAAAAGGATGTGCCATATCTGGTCCTCAGATCAACATCGACAGTGGATTTTCCATAAGTCGCTTGAACGCTGCCAACCATTGCGCTGCCAATGCACCGTCGATTGCACGGTGATCCACGGATAGCGTACAGCGCATGACTGATGCAATCTTCACTGCGCCAGCTTCTGCCACTGGAACTTGCTGAGTCACCCCGACTGCCAGAATCGCAGCTTGTGGTGGATTGATGATTGCGGAGAATTCGCTAACACCGAACATGCCAAGATTGCTCACACTAAAGCTGCCGCCTTGGTATTCATCCGGACGCAATTGAGAGGCGCGCGCGCGCGCAGCCAAATCGGCAATTTCTTTACTGATTACCGATAGTGACTTGCGATCTGCTGAGCGTACGATGGGTGTAATGAGGCCGGAATCAGTAGACACAGCAACGGCAATATCCGCTTGCGTATACTGACGCATAGCGTTTTCTGTCCAGCCTACGTTGGCTTGTGGTACCTCACGCAGAGCAACAGCTACAGCACGCACAATGAAATCATTGACGGAAATTTTGCGCGGCATAGCTGTATTGATGTCACTGCGCAGTGACAGCAGTCGGTCCATGCGACAGTCCACCGAAAGATAAAAGTGCGGGATGGTGGACTTACTCTCGGTCAATCGACGAGCGATGGTACGCCTCATGCCGCTGTGCGGAACTTCGGTGTAGTCACCCAAGGTCGATGACGAAACAGTTGATGGTTGGGCCATGATGGGCGAAGAGACCACAACTGCGGAACCGGCCTCAATGTCTCGTTTCACGATTCGACCATTCGGGCCAGTGCCAATCAGCGTATTCAAGTCTATGCCGCGTTGCTTAGCCAAGCGGCGTGCCAAAGGACTGACGAAAACTCTATGCGACGGGGTGACCTTCGATCCGCTCAATAAAGTTGGTGGGGCCGCAGGTTCAGAAGTGGATGGATTAGGCAGCTGAGGGACACTAGCATTGTCTCCAGTTTTAGCCAGCAGGGCTGACACATTTACGCTGGTCTCCCCCACGTCTAGCAAAACACCAATGGGCGAACCAACTTCGACTTCTTGCCCTGCCTGAATAAGCGTAGGACCCATTACGCCAGCGCGTTCGGCGTTGAATTCGACGATGGCCTTGTCAGTTTCAATTTCAGCTAGGCAGTCTCCCACAGCGACAACCTCTCCCTCCTTTTTGATCCATGTCTGCAGCGTTACTTGAGTAGCATTTGCTGCGTCAATTACGCCAGTATCGTTTGCTGTTGGAACACAAGGAATTCTGAAATCTATAACATCTCTTAATGGTATTTTATAACCACCTTCAGACACATACAAAGGTATATTTAGTTCCATAAACAGACGTCTTCATGAAGTTATTTTTGAATGTGTCTTAACAGCCTTCAACGGTTCAAACTATGATAACTATCTAATTTGCAACAGTTTAATTATTATTCTTACAAACCTCAGTGAAA
>JAULVH010000016.1:0-3494 GCA_032111105.1 Burkholderiaceae bacterium
TATCGGGACTCACTACCGCTGCCATTGCGCAGCTAGATGCAACCCAATTAGGTGGACTAACAACTTCGCAAATACCTAAACTCAGTGCGGCTCAAATTCAAGCCATGGGTCTGGATGCCACTAATTTATCTGCCGACCAAATCGGCGCTATGAATCAAGCGCAAATTTCAGGATTGACGGCCGATCAATTAGGCGGCCTGAGCGCTGAAAAAATTGCGGCGATCAAAGCTGCTGCGATAGCCGGCTTGTCTGCCGCTCGGATAGGTAGCCTGAATGCAGAACAAGTCAGCGGCATGACCGGAGATCAACTTTCAAAGTTGAATAAAGCGCAAATACAAGCTATGGATCCCATCGATATCGCCAGCATATCGACCAACAGCATTAGCGGCCTGGGCATGGTGCAACTGGCCAACCTCACCGGAGTCCAGTTAGCCCAGCTAACTAAAGAACAAATCACGGCAATGCTACCTGCGCAAATGTCATCCCTTAGCGCACCGCAATTAGCTTGGATATCGAATGATCAGCTAGACGCCTTTTCAACGAGTCAAATTAAGGGCATCAGAGCCACCTCTATCCCTGGACTGACCGAAAGCCAGATCGCTGGTTTAGGCTCTGAAAAACTTGGCGCGATGAACCAATCACAAGTTCAGTCACTGACAGCAAAACAACTGGCATCCATACCCAAAGATGATTTGCAAAATTGGTCTGCCGATGCAGTTTCCTTACTGACGAAAAATCAACTCAAGGTATTCAAAGCCGACCAAATGGCTGTGATGAACTATCAGCAGATCGATGCCCTGGCTTATGCCAGAAAAATAGGCCTGCTTAGCCTCGGACAGATTGCTTCAATTGATCCGAACACAATAAGTAGTATTGATACATCGACGATAACCAAATTTTCAGCGGCACAAGTAGGCGCGTTGGTAACAGCACAGATAGCAGCACTCGGGACAGCACAACTGCAAGCGATTGATGCCACCGACATTCGAGCAATGTCAGCGGATCAAATTGCCGCGCTCACACCGACTCAGGCAGCCGCACTCACCAATTCACAAATCGCTAACCTTGGTACGAAATTAATACGTTCGCTGAGCGCAACAGCCATTGCCAACATGTCAGTGACTCAGATCGCCAGTCTGAGCGCTGGACAGGTGTCGCAATTACAGATGGAACAGGCAGACGCACTGACAGATGACCAAGTACTGGCGTTAGGCACTAAAGCATCCAGCCTCTATCTTAGCCCCGTGATTCTTGATCTCAACCACGATGGAAAATTCAGCGTATCGGTCGACAATGGTGTGCGCTTTGATATGAAGTCATCCGGCTCACTGCTAAAGACTGCATGGGTGAATGCGAATGACGGCCTACTCGCACGTGACATTAATCGCGATGGCATCATCAACAACGGCTCTGAGTTGTTTGGAGATAGCACCAGACTACCGAATGGGAAATTTGCCCCTGATGGTTACGCTGCGCTATCCATGCTCGACGGTAATCGTGACGGCGTTATTAATACCAAAGATACTAGCTGGAATGATTTGAAAATTTGGGTAGACCGCGATAGCGATGGGCATACGGATGCCGGCGAATTAGTCTCACTAGCAAGTTTGGGAGTGGCTTCATTAAACCTCAGTGCGAAATCATCAACTGCTACGGAAAACGGTAACAAGATAGGATTAGTCAGCAGTTATAGCAATGCCGATGGCAGTAGCGGCGTAATGGCCGATGTTTGGTTTAGAACCAAGAGTGCGAATGCGCCGGAAGTAAAAACTGTCGGTACTCTGGATCACAGTGCCCACCCTGATTTTTCGTCTGGCAGCTAGACCGTCTGCGTTAAAAATTCACGCCGCTGGCGCTTAAGCGCCGCCACATACCTCGAGTAAGTCGCACGCTGGGAGCTATAATCTCGGTTCTCACTCTATAGCGCACGCAAGGAATCTCATGAGCCTCAAATGTGGCATCGTCGGTCTGCCCAATGTTGGTAAGTCAACGCTCTTTAATGCTCTGACCAAAGCGGGCATACCCGCTGAAAATTACCCTTTCTGCACTATCGAGCCCAATGTCGGCATAGTCGAAGTGCCAGATACCCGACTCGATCAGCTGGCTGTGATCGTCAAACCCGAACGCATCCTCTCGGCCACCGTAGAATTTGTTGATATCGCCGGTCTCGTAGCAGGTGCTTCCAAGGGCGAAGGTCTGGGCAACCAGTTTCTGGCCCACATACGCGAGACCGACGCGATTGTGAATGTCGTGCGCTGCTTTGAAGACCCGAACGTTATTCACGTGGCCGGTAAAGTAAGCCCGCTTGATGACATCGCTGTCATTCAAACTGAACTGGCGCTGGCCGATCTGGCTACCGTAGAAAAAACCATACATCGTGAAACAAAAAAAGCCCGCTCAGGTGACAAAGATGCCGCCGCTCTGGTAACGCTGCTCGAGCGCGTGCTGATACAACTCAATGACGCCAAACCTGTGCGCGCTATGGACTTGGACAATGAACAAGTGGCGATGTTAAAGCCACTCTGCCTCATCACTTCCAAACCCGCTATGTACGTGGCCAATGTGTCGGATTCGGGATTTACCAATAATCCGTTGCTGGATTTACTGACCGACTACGCCAAGTCTCAGCATGCGCCTATCGTTGCTATTTGTGCTTCCATCGAATCTGAAATCGCCGATATGGAAGACAGCGACAAGCATGCGTTTCTTGCCGATATGGGCATGCAAGAGCCAGGCTTGAACCGACTAATACGCTCGGCCTTTGAGCTGCTGGGTTTGCAAACCTACTTCACCGCAGGTGTAAAAGAGGTACGCGCCTGGACCATACACAAAGGCGATACTGCTCCCCAGGCAGCGGGGGTGATTCACACTGACTTTGAACGTGGCTTCATACGCGCGCAGACCATCGCCTTTGATGATTTCATCACCCACAAAGGTGAACAAGGCGCAAAAGAAGCCGGCAAGATGCGCGCTGAAGGTAAAGAGTACGTGGTCAAAGATGGCGACGTGCTGAATTTCTTATTTAACGTCTAAGGAATTTCTGACTAAATAGTAGGCAGGACGTTTTACAGGTAAGCGATCCCAGCCCTCGGGAAGCACTGATTAAATAAAAATCAGATATTTCGCGAGTAATGGACCGAAGCTAAGTACTTGATTTGCTTAGCCCCGCGTCGCACAGCTGCGCTGGCTCGCCATAAAATACGCAATAAATCAGCATCTCCCTAGCTTTACTTGCTACCCCAAGCCATGAAGCCAGTTGGTGAAATACCCACTAAAGCGCGCTACACCGACAGGCCGCTGATAACAACTGACAATCCGGCGTAACAAATAAATAACTAGCAATGCATTAGATATGTCGCTATTTCTTGAAAATAGCGACATATTCAGTTGACCTGTACTCGTGAGCGACATAAACTCAGAATATGTCGCAAAAATCGAGAAATTAACTCATGTCTAGCTGGCATCCAGACCTACCCTACAACGACTTACCCCTT
>JAULVH010000016.1:3504-9015 GCA_032111105.1 Burkholderiaceae bacterium
CTTTTGCCGCCCGCTGCAGAGGTAGAAACTCGCTCGATACTCAAGCAATGCATTAGCGCACGCGCCGCCTTGGCGGAACTGAAACAGGCCGCGGAGTTGATACCCAATCAGGGCGTGCTAATTAATGCGCTGCCACTCCTGGAAGCACAAGCCAGCTCGGAAATCGAAAACATCGTCACTACAACAGACCGGCTATTTCAGTACCAGAGCGACGGGGAGCATGCCGACCCAGCCACCCGCGAAGCTTTGCGACACAGCATCGCACTACTGGAGGGATTTGCGGCTCTTCAACACACTCCTTTGAATACTCGCACCGCCGAACAGGTTTGCTCGCACGTCAAAGGGATAGAGATGCAGGTTAGGCACATACCGGGTACGGCGCTGACCAACCAGGCGACGGGAGCGGTGATCTATACCCCGCCGGTCGGTGAAGATCTGCTTAGAACAAAACTCGCCAATTGGGAACGCTATCTTCATGATGAACGCGATATCGATCCTTTGATACGCATGGCAGTTGGGCACTACCAGTTCGAGGCCATCCACCCATTCACCGATGGTAACGGTCGCACAGGTCGTATTCTCAACAGCCTGTTTTTGATACAAGAACACTTGCTAACGCTACCGATACTGTATCTCAGCCGTCACATCATCAAAACTAAGGCCGAATACTATCGACTACTGCATGAGGTCACGCTGAACCAAACCTGGGAACCATGGATTATTTATTTGTTGGTGGGCATAGAGGAAACTGCCCGTTGGACGACGGCCAAGATTTCGGCTATCCGCACACTGACCGCATTGACTGTCACGCATGTAAAACAAAGCGCACCAAAAATCTATACTCGTGAGCTGGTAGATTTAATCTTCGACCTACCTTACTGCCGCATCCACAATCTCGTCGAGAGAGACATTGCGGGTCGCCAAGCGGCCTCGCGCTATCTCAAACAACTCGTGGAAATTGGCGTACTTGAAGAACGAACCGCAGGACGTGACAAGCTATTTATTCATACCAAGCTAATGTACCTACTGACGCGGGACGGCAATACCGTTACCGCTTACTCATAGGGGCTGCGCGCAGAACACATTAAAATAAATACCACGTAAAAAGCCCGATACGCGCTGAAGGTAAAAAGTACTCAGTCCAAGAGGGTGACGTTTTGAATTTCTTATTCAGCGTCTGACGATGCTCAAGCAGAAGCCTGCAAGCGTTCGTATTTGAATAGTAATTGCGCGTGGGTTTCTTGCTTTTGGGGGTCAACCGGAATACACGCCACTGGACACACTTGCTGGCATTGAGGTTCGCTGAAGTGACCGACACACTCGGTGCATTTATCAGGATTAATCTGATAGATCACAGGCCCCATGAATATGGCTTCATTCGGGCATTCGGGTTCACACACATCGCAGTTGATGCACTCGTCTGTGATTATGAGCGCCATAAATAAAATCTCAAATCAGGTGAGTTTGGCATCCAACTTTTTTTGCAGCCATTTTTCAACGGAAGGAAACACAAACTTAGAAACATCGCCGCCAAGCAGCGCGATTTCTCGCACGATGGTGCCGGAGATAAATTGGTACTGATCGGAAGGTGTCAAAAAGAGAGTTTCGACATCCGGTAACAAATAGCGATTCATACCCGCCATTTGAAATTCATATTCGAAATCAGACACCGCACGCAAACCACGAACTATGACGCGCGCATCATGTCGGCGCACAAAATCTTTCAGTAAACCTGAAAAACTTTCCACCACCACATTCGGATAATGGCCGAGTATTTCGCGAGCGATATCAAGACGCTCATCGAGCGAAAAAAAAGGATGCTTGGCTTTACTATCGGCCACACCCACAACGAGGCGATCAAACAAACCCGATGCGCGTCGCACCAAGTCTTCATGACCACGAGTTAGTGGATCAAAGGTTCCGGGGTATACAGCTGCAACCATCTCGTTTCTCCGTCTTGCGCCCATAGGCAGAGCTTGCCCACAGACTAAAAAGAACGCGAATTATGCCCTAATTAAGCGCACCCACCCCAAAAAACACTGGGCTATTTCAGCCTATATACAGTCGTGAATCCAGCCTGCAATTCACAGGGCCTATGGACTTATTCTTTGCTGAGCAAGGCAAAATGAACAGCACCCGCCCTGTCCGAGCGCACCACCTGCCAGCCTGACAACCAGTCAGGCAAGGGCTCTTGTACAAACGGCTGGTTTGATTCGGTGTAAAGCAAGCCACCGGGCGCTAAAAGGCGCTGACAAGCCGGCAACACCTTGGGCAGCAGATCAAGATCGTAAGGTGGGTCCAGGAACACCACATCGTAATCACCGCCAAGGAAAGCAATACGGGAGACGGCATCGCCTTGGTGGATATCAACCTGATGTGCACCCAATTTTTCTCGCGTAGCCTGCAAGGCCTGGCATGCTGCCGAATTGGATTCAACCATCACAACGTTGGCTGCCCCCCGACTGGCCGCTTCAAATCCCAAGGCGCCGGTACCGGCAAACAAATCGAGACAGCGCCGATGGGTCCAGTCACGCTGTTGAAGGTGCTCTAACCAATTGAACACCGTTTCGCGTACGCGATCCGGTGTGGGGCGCAAACCACTCGCCTCGATGACTGGTAGCGAAGTTCGTTTCCATTGCCCGGCAATGATGCGTACTTGTCGCGGCAAGGTCGCTTTACGATTCACTTTGTTTCGGGGCCAACAACCACAGTCACCATGCGATCTAACGATAATTTACGCTCGAACGCGCTACGAATCTCTGCCACGGTTACACGGTTAACCTGGGTAGTCCACGTATCGAGATAATCTAAGGGCAGCTGGTGGTAACCAATCATGGAAAGATTATCCAAAATTTTACGGTTGTTGTCGATGCGCAAAGCAAAACCACCGATCAGATTATCTTTGGCAGCTTTAAGTTCAGCCTCGGTTGGGCCATCACGTAAAAAAGTAGCGATGGTTTCGCGCAGCACTTTTAATGCTTCATCAGTTTGATCTTTGCGTGTTTGCAAACCTGCGATGTACGGACCTGGCTGCGCCATAGGATTGAAATAGCTATACGAGCTGTAAGCTAATCCTCGTTGCTCACGCACTTGACGATAAATACGCGATACAAAACCCCCGCCACCCAATATGTAATTGCCTACAGTGAGCGCAAAAAAATCTTTGTCGCCACGCGCCATAGCAGGCATACCCAGCAATATGTGTGATTGCGACGCCGGATGCGGATAGCGTTGTTCTGTCGCTGTTGATGGTGTCACTGCAGGGATTTCTGCCAACGGGCTGCCTTGCGGTAAACGACGAGTCAGTTCTATGGCAATTGCATTTGCCTGCTCACGAGTGACATCACCAATCATGGAAACGACAGCGCGATTAGCCACATAGTGCGTCTGATGAAACTGCAGTAAATCATCACGCGTAATCGCCTCTACCGTTTCAACGGTGGCTTCATTAGCATAGGGATGACCGTTATATGCTAAACGCCAGAACGCTTTATCGGCAATGGATTCGGGCTTGGTCAATGCTTCTTTGATCGATGAAATAGTGCGCGCCTTGTCTCGACGAAGAAAATCATCGGGTATGCTGGGGTGAGCTAGCAGGCGTGCCAATAATCGAACCGACTGCTCCCGCTCTGTAGGCGTAGACAAAGTGCGTATCGACATACCCGAGCGGTCACTGCCGGGGCCACCGCCGCGCTGCGCTGCGAGGTCTGCCAATGCATCGGAAATTTCCGATTCCGTCATGGCTGATTCCATCGTGCCATCGACCAGCGTTGCCTGGCGTATGCCGCGTGCGAGCATGCCATTGGTCAGCGAGGCCGTACCCGTTTTGCCGGTAGGATCACGTCGCGCACCGGCATCAAAATCCACACTGACATCAAACACCGGAATAGTATGATTTTCTACAAAATATACTCTGGCGCCATTGTCCAAAGTCCAGTGTTGTATGTTGAGTGCTGCATGAACGCTACCTGCCATCAGCACTAGGCTCAGCATCCATATTTTTTTAAGCATGAGGTGACTCCGCGATCAGTCTAACTACACTAAGAAATTTCGAACAATTTAATGACGCAAACCCGTTGGTGCAGGCTGACGTTCGGCTTGAGCCGATACAGGAAGAGGCTGTAAAGTCGCTACAGTGAGTTGATCATCACCGAAATATTTTTGAGCGACGGCTTTTACTTGTTCAGGAGTCACTGCCGATAATTTTTCTATAATTTTGTCCATCTGCCGAAATGAAATACCTGCCATTTCCATTCTGCCGATTTCCATCGCCTGCCCAAAAACAGAGTCGCGTTTGTATACCTGACTAGCAATCAGTTGTGTCTTAACGCGCTTGAGTTCAGCAGCCGATACCCCATCAGTAGCAATACGCGTGATCTCAGCACGTAAAGCTTGTTCTAGCTGATCTACGCTAATGCCTTGCGCAGGAACACCCGAAAAAGTAAACATGACCGGGCCGCGTGCGACAGGCTCAAAACCAGCATCAACCGAATTGGCTATACGCTCCGTTCTTACCAGTCGCGCAGGTAACCGCGCATTGTCGTAACCATCCAGTACTGCTGCCAGTACATCAAGCGCATGCACGTCGTCGTCTTTATCGACATCTAGCAGCTTAGGCATTTTGTACGCCAACACTAAAAACGGATTTTCTGCCGGTGCTTTAACGACTAAACGTTTAATGCCCGTTTGAGCTGGCTCTTGCTGAGGCTTAGATTTCGGTAAGGTTTTAGCAGGAATGCCGGCGTAGTATTTTTCAGCTAATTCACGCACACGTTTGGCATCTACATCACCTGCCACCACCATCGTGGCATTGTTCGGCGCATACCAGCGCTGATACCAACCCAAGGCATCGGCAGCTGTCATGTTTTGCAAATCATTCATCCACCCAACAACAGGATTTTTATAAGGATGTGCAACATACGCGGTCGCATTCAAAGCCTCGAACAAAAGCGATAGTGGTTGATCATCTGTTCGCAAGCGCCGCTCTTCCATCACCACACGAATTTCTTTGGCAAACTCTTCTTTGTCCATCGTGAGGTTTTGCATGCGATCAGCCTCTAATGCCATCACTTGTTCTAACCGCGTTTTTTCTACTTGCTGGTAGTAGCCGGTGTAATCCTTACCTGTGAATGCATTTTCCCGCCCGCCCAATGCAGCGACTTTGGCACTGAATTCACCGGGCTTGAGTTTTTTTGTACCCTTAAACATCATATGTTCAAGCACATGCGCCACACCTGTGGTTCCACTTTGTTCATCCATGGAACCGACGCGATACCAAACCATGTGAACGACCGTCGGGGCTCGCTTGTCTTCTTGAACAATAAGCCGCATGCCGTTGCTCAACCTGAACTCTTGTGCGGTGATTTCGGCCACGGACAGTGTGGGCATTAACAGGGCCACCAAAAAACTGATCACTACCTGATAGACACAACGGTTTTTCATAGTCTTTGCTCTGCTAGAATACGGTTGAAATTTTGCTCAATCGCCGATTGTAGCCCCTACTCCTTTTCC
>JAULVH010000017.1:0-2437 GCA_032111105.1 Burkholderiaceae bacterium
TCGAATCACGTATGCCGCGGCTACCACCGGTAGACATATCCTTAAAAATACGATTGCGGCGCATGTGCATGTTTACATCGGCATACTCAGGACGTACTTTGCTCCAGTCGCATTCCAGTTCTTCGGCCACGAGTTGTGCCAAACCAGTGAACGTGCCTTGTCCTAACTCAGATCGCGCAATACGTATAACCACTGTATCGTCTGTATGTATCACCACCCAGTGCGTAACTTCAGGGCCACTGCCATCGGCAGCAGCAAAAGCCGAGCCTTGAACGCCCAGAACAAAAGCACCGGTCAATGCAGCCGATTGCTTGAGAAAGGTGCGACGGTTAGGCTGCGCGAGCGTCCGAGTCATGCGAGTCTCCTGTGGTGGTAATGTTAATAAAGTCAGATTTTACTCTGATGTGAAAACATCAAGCTTGCGTGAGGTTATCCAAAAAAAAAGCCCTGACTAGCAGGGCGTGAAACCATAGGGAGAGAAAAATTAGAATTCGTATTCCAGTTGTGTACGGAATGTGTTGCCTCGCACACCCTGACCATCAATCGCATTTTTACCAATCAGGAAAGCCGCGTTGTACTTGAATGCTTGTCGTCCACCGAGCGGAAATTTTCCGAATACTGCCGGGCCAAAGCGATGGCCCTGATCGCGCGTGGCGTACCAGTTGTCCGAATAGCCAAGGTCGCCAAAGCCCTGAAATCCAAATTCAAATTCGCGGCGGTAGCGATACCTGCCTTGCACCTGGTAGTAAGAGGTGGAGTGGCTAGGTTCATCAGCGTAGTAGCTACGTTTTAACAAAAAATTGGCATTCCACGTGGTTTTACCTATATCGGTCTGTAGCAGTGGACCCCACTTAATTTGGTAGCCTTCAGCTCTGTTTTGAGGGCGTTCAAATTCAACTAAAAAACCAAGATCAACTGGGTACTTTCCGGTTTCAGTGAGCTGAAAGCGGTTTTCCCATTCGGTGGCATCAAATGTGGTCGGGCCACCGGCGCCTCGTGCATACTTAAAATACACCTCGGTAAACCAGTAATCCGTCGGACTGTAGCCCAAACCTATGCTGGCTGCAGAAGCATCATTAGATTGCCCCTTGGAGTCACGCGATCCGAATTTAAAATCGATTTCGCGTTCGCCTTGAGTGACGGTGACTGGGTAGATATATTCGTTAGGTCCAGCAAAAACCGGCGCGCAGTATCCAACCAGGAGCAGCGTACTTGCCAGAACAATTTTTTTCATTATGACTAGGCTTGAGTAGGCTTAAGCAGTTGAGATGTGTGTTGACGCTTGATCAGTGCTGAGCAGCCAACAATAGCAGCCAGCGTGCCGGCGTAGAACAGAATTTGCATACCACTCGGTGCAGACTCATAGCCTACGAGTACATGCAAGATAGAACCCAGCAACGATTTAGTAGAAAGCAGAGACGTTGTGTCCCACAACGGTGTGGCCAGAGCGGGAAGCACATCTGCCTGAATCAGGAAGCGCGCCATTTGTCCGGCTAAGCCAGCTGCCAGCAACACCAACATGGCACCTGTGACTGAGAAAAACCAGCGCAAAGGAATTCTCATCAAGCCCAAATACATAATCATGCCGATCACGGTACCGCCAGCCAGACCCAGCGCTCCTCCTGCAACTATGTCAGTCAAGCTGCTGTTGCCGCCTGTGGCCATACCATGCAAGAACAAGACGCTTTCAGCGCCTTCACGCAGAATCGTTAGTGCTACCAAAATAGCGATGGCTGAAAGTTCACGTTGACCGTCTTTTACAGCTGTTCCGAGCTGCCTTGCATCGCGGGCCAATTCAGCGCCGTGCGACGACATCCAAATGTGGTGCCAAGCGAGCATCAACACAGCGATACCGAGTACAGCGGCATTAAAGAGCTCTTGACCGCTTCCGTCTGCTAATTGCGCAATGGTTTCTGTCAGAGCAGCGATTACACCGGAGCCGATTAATCCGGCCAGCACACCGATAACGATCCACAATCCACGACGATCAACGCCGCGGGTAGCTGCTGCGACGATACCGAGTACCAATGCGGCCTCGAGTGTTTCACGGAAAATGATGATAGCTGGACCGAACATGATGGATTACTCTGCAATGACGAGGCCGCGGGCGGTCGCCTGATTAAATTCACCAAAGAAAGGATATTTGCCTGCCTTCAGTGGACCGATGAAGATGGTTGCTTTCGATTTGGGGGCGATGATTTTTTCGCGATTCAATTCATGGCTCTCGAATTCCTCAGGCGTGGCGTCTTGATTTTCCACAATGAGTTTGACTTTCATGCCGGCAGGAACACGGATTTCTGAGGGCACAAAGTGGTGATCTTTAATCACTACGTTGAATTCTTTATCTGCAGCAAAGGCAAACAAAGGAACAAACAGCAATCCGGCAAAGAGGGTGCGCAGTTTCATGATGAGGGTTCTCCGTTAGATGCGATATTTT
>JAULVH010000018.1:0-12439 GCA_032111105.1 Burkholderiaceae bacterium
CGGTTCCCTGCGGAGGGGTGGCCGAGTGGTTAATGGCAGCAGACTGTAAATCTGCCCTCTTGCGAGTACGCTGGTTCGAATCCAGCCCCCTCCACCAGGTGCTTAGTTGTATGCATTTTTTGCGGAAGAGTTGAGCAGTGGTAGCGGCCGAGGTTGTCGCCCTTGCGGGTGTAGCTCAATGGTAGAGCTGAAGCCTTCCAAGCTTATGACGAGGGTTCGATTCCCTTCACCCGCTCCAAAGTTTTTGTTGGACGTGCCCTGGGTTGACTAGTGCAACGGGCAACAGGTAGGCCCTTGTAGCTCAGTGGTAGAGCACTCCCTTGGTAAGGGAGAGGTCACGTGTTCGATCCACGTCAAGGGCACCAGAGATTTAAAGTTAGTGTTAGTTACTGTCGGGCGCGTGCCTGAACATTCTCATCAAATAGTTAGGAGCACAAGATGGCAAAAGGCAAGTTTGAGCGGAACAAACCGCACGTGAATGTAGGCACGATTGGCCACGTGGATCATGGTAAAACGACGCTGACAGCGGCAATTGCGACGGTACTGTCGAAGAAGTTTGGTGGCGAGGCCAAGGCCTACGACCAGATTGATGCAGCGCCTGAAGAAAAAGCGCGTGGCATTACGATTAATACAGCCCACGTAGAGTACGAGACACAGAATCGTCACTACGCGCACGTTGATTGCCCGGGCCACGCCGACTATGTAAAAAACATGATTACCGGTGCTGCGCAGATGGACGGCGCGATTCTGGTTTGCTCAGCAGCTGATGGCCCTATGCCTCAGACACGCGAGCACATTTTGTTGGCGCGTCAGGTTGGCGTACCTTACATTATCGTGTTCCTGAACAAGTGCGACATGGTCGACGACGCTGAGCTCTTGGAGCTGGTCGAGATGGAAGTACGCGAGCTCTTGTCCAAGTACGAATTCCCTGGCGACGATTTGCCAATTATTCAGGGTTCAGCCAAGCTGGCCTTGGAAGGCGACACTGGCCCATTGGGCGAAGAAGCCATCATGAAGTTGGCTGAGGCGTTAGACACGTACATTCCTACACCTGAGCGCGCAATTGACGGTGCATTCTTGATGCCTGTTGAAGACGTGTTCTCGATTTCAGGTCGCGGCACCGTGGTCACAGGTCGTGTAGAGCGCGGCATTGTTAAGGTGGGTGAAGAGATAGAGATTGTTGGTATTCGTGACACGCAGAAGACGACGTGTACGGGTGTTGAGATGTTTAGAAAGCTGTTGGATCAAGGTCAGGCTGGCGACAACGTAGGTGTATTGTTGCGTGGTACCAAGCGTGAAGATGTAGAGCGTGGTCAGGTATTGGCTAAGCCGGGTTCGATCAAGCCGCACAAGCATTTCACGGGCGAGATTTATGTATTGTCCAAAGATGAGGGTGGCCGTCATACGCCGTTCTTCAACAACTATCGTCCACAGTTTTACTTCCGTACGACGGATGTGACGGGTGCTATTGAGCTGCCGGAAGGCAAGGAGATGGTTATGCCAGGTGACAACGTATCGATCACGGTAAAGCTGATCAATCCGATTGCGATGGAAGAAGGCTTGCGCTTTGCGATCCGCGAAGGCGGCCGTACTGTAGGCGCTGGCGTCGTCGCAAAAATCATGGACTAAACTACTCTGCCATCCAGAGTAATCAATAGTAATGCCGCGAGCGAGTACTCGCTCGCGGATCGCTCTTTTAAGGAATCATGATGGAAAAGCAAAAAATCCGTATTCGACTCAAAGCCTTTGATTATCGTTTGATTGATCAATCAGCCTTGGAGATCGTTGAAACGGCCAAGCGCACAGGTGCGGTGGTTAAGGGTCCGGTTCCTTTGCCTACTCGCATACAGCGTTGGGATGTGCTGCGTTCACCGCACGTCAATAAAACATCGCGTGATCAATTTGAAATTCGTACCCATCAGCGTTTGATGGACATCGTTGATCCTACAGACAAGACTGTAGACGCGTTGATGAAGCTGGATTTGCCAGCGGGCGTGGACGTAGAAATCAAATTACAGTAATAAATTGAATTGCCAGACCTAGAAGTTAACGTAAGCATTGCGGTAACAGTATTCTCTGGCTATAATGTTCGGCTTATTTCCGGATTGCCAAATTTAGGTAATTCGAGCAGTACCAATATCAGCCCTGCCCAATCGTAGGCGGGAATGGAGAAAAAATGAACCAAGACCAAAACCATGGCCGTGGCCTGGGCCTTGTTGGTCGCAAGGTTGGAATGATGCGCATCTTTACGGATGACGGTGACTCGATCCCGGTAACCGTATTAGACGTATCTAACAACCGTGTGACGCAAATCAAAACGCCTGAAACAGACGGTTATACCGCTCTGCAAGTCACTTTCGGTGTGCGTAGAGCTTCCCGCGTATCCAAAGCTGCCGCAGGACACCTTGCCAAGGCTGGTGCCGAGGCAGGCACAATCCTTAAAGAATTCCGTGTAGATCCAGCTAAAGCTGCTGAATTTAAGCCCGGCGATACTATCGCTGTGAGCCTCTTTGAGGCGGGTCAAAAAGTGGATGTGCAGGGCGTAAGCATAGGTAAAGGTTATGCCGGTACCATCAAGCGCCACAACTTCCGCTCTGGTCGTCAAACTCACGGTAATTCACGTTCACACAACGTACCTGGCTCTATCGGTATGGCGCAGGACCCAGGTCGTGTTTTCCCTGGTAAGCGCATGACGGGTCACATGGGTGATGTCACTTGTACAGTTCAGAACCTGGAAATCGCACGTATTGACTCTGAGCGTCAATTGATACTCGTTAAGGGCGCAGTTCCTGGCGCTAAGAACGGTCAAGTCATATTGATGCCGGCTGTCAAAGCCAAAGTAAAGAAGGGAGCCTAAGACATGGAACTCAAGCTCCTAAATGCGCAAGGTCAAGCAGCTTCTAACGTTGCAGCCCCTGATACGATTTTTGGCCGTGATTACAACGAAGCCTTAATCCATCAACTGGTTGTTGCTTATCAAGCGAACGCTCGTAGCGGTAATCGTAAGCAAAAAGATCGCGAAGAAGTCTCGCACACCACTAAAAAGCCATGGCGTCAAAAAGGTACTGGCCGCGCTCGCGCGGGTATGTCTTCTTCGCCGATCTGGCGTGGAGGCGGACGTGCTTTCCCTAATTCGCCTGATGAGAACTTCTCACACAAAGTTAACAAGAAAATGTACCGCGCGGGTGTGTGTTCCATACTTTCACAGTTGGCACGCGAAGGTCGTTTATCTGTTATCGAAGAGTTCTCAGTAGAGGCTCCAAAAACAAAATTATTGGCTCATAAATTAAAAAGTATGGGTTTAGATTCTGTCCTCGTTATTACCGACAATCTTGATGAAAATCTGTTGTTGGCATCACGTAATCTTGCAAATGTACTTATTTGCGAGCCGCGTCAGGCAGATCCGGTGTCGCTAGTGTTCTTTAAGAAAATTCTGATCACTAAGCCTGCACTGGCGAAGATTGAGGAGATGCTGGCATGAGCGCACTCATCAAACATAGCGAAGAGCGCTTGATGAAAATCTTGTTGGCTCCAGTGATCTCTGAAAAAGCAACTTTTGTGGCCGAGAAAAATGAGCAGGTTGTTTTTCTCGTGACTCAAGATGCTACCAAGCCTGAGATTAAGGCGGCGGTAGAGATGCTATTCAAGGTACAAGTAGAGTCGGTTCAGGTTGCAAACCGCGCTGGTAAAGCAAAACGTTCGGGCCGCTTCATGGGTCGTCGTAACAATACCCGTCGTGCATTTGTGTGCTTGAAGTCCGGTCAAGAAATAAACTTCACCGAGGAGGCTAAATAATGGCACTCGTTAAGTTAAAACCAACCTCGCCAGGCCGTCGTGGCATGGTCAAGGTGGTCAATCCTGATCTGCACAAGGGTCGCCCTTTTGCAGCTCTGGTTGAGAAACAATCAAAATCAGCTGGTCGTAACAATAACGGTCACATCACCACGCGTCACTTGGGTGGTGGTCATAAGCAGCACTATCGTATTGTTGATTTCCGTCGCAATAAGGATGGAATTCCGGCCAAGGTTGAGCGTCTGGAATATGACCCTAACCGCAGCGCGAACATTGCATTGCTGTGCTACGCCGATGGTGAGCGTCGGTACATTATTGCCAGCAAAGGCATGGCAGTTGGTGATCAATTGATGAATGGCTCGGAAGCGCCTATCAAACCCGGTAACTGCCTGCCTATTCGCAATATTCCTGTAGGTACTACGATGCACTGCGTAGAGATGTTGCCTGGCAAGGGAGCTCAAATAGCTCGCACTGCTGGCGCTGGCGTTGTTCTGATGGCTCGCGAAGGCATCTACGCTCAGGTTCGTCTGCGTTCAGGTGAAGTTCGTCGTATACACGTCGAGTGCCGTGCAACGGTAGGCGAAGTAGGTAATGGCGAGCACAACTTACGCAAAATTGGTAAAGCCGGTGCTACACGTTGGCGCGGTATCCGCCCAACAGTTCGTGGTGTTGCTATGAATCCTATCGATCACCCGCATGGTGGTGGTGAGGGTCGTACAGCAGCTGGACGTCATCCGGTTTCACCGTGGGGTCAACAGACTAAGGGCAAGAAGACGCGTCGCAATAAGCGAACTACGTCAATGATAGTCTCGCGCCGTGGCAAGAAATAAGGGATAAGACATGGGACGTTCACTGAAAAAAGGGCCGTTTTGCGACGCCCACCTGCTCAAAAAAGTCGAGACTGCGCAAGCTGTTCGAGACAAGAAGCCTATCAAGACTTGGTCACGTCGTTCTCCGATCATGCCGGATTTTATTGGCTTAACGATCGCTGTTCACAATGGCAGACAACACGTGCCGGTTTACGTGTCCGAGAACATGGTTGGGCACAAGCTAGGCGAATTTGCGTTGACTCGTACCTTCAAAGGGCACGCAGCTGACAAGAAGGCTAAGAAATAAGGTCAGATGATGGAAACTAAAGCTACCCACCGCAGCGCGCGCTTGTCGGCACAAAAAGGCCGACTGGTCGCCGATCTGATACGCGGCAAAAAGATCGACCAGGCACTCAATATTTTGACTTTCAGCCCGAAAAAGGGCGCAGTGCTCATTAAAAAAGTGCTCGAGTCTGCAATTGCAAACGCCGAACACAATGATGGCGTTGACATCGACGAATTGAAGGTCAAAACGATATACGTAGAGAAAGGCGCAGTCCTCAAGCGCTTTACCGCACGTGCTAAAGGTCGTGGTGATCGTATTTCCAAACAAACCTGTCACATATACGTGACTGTCGGTAACTAAGGGAGTCACGATGGGACAGAAGATTCATCCAACAGGCTTTCGATTGGCAGTTACTCGTAACTGGGGCTCGCGTTGGTACGCGGGTAACAGTAACTTTGCTTCCATGCTCAAAGAAGATTTAGATGTTCGTGCTTATTTGAAAAAGAAGCTCAAGAATGCCTCAGTAGGCCGTGTGCTTATTGAGCGTCCTGCAAAGAATGCACGCATTACAATTTTTAGTTCGCGTCCTGGTGTTGTTATAGGCAAGAAGGGCGAGGACATCGAAGTTTTGAAGACTACGCTGGCCAAAATGATGGGCGTGCCAGTACATGTCAACATTGAAGAAATTCGTAAGCCAGAAACAGATGCTCAGCTAATTGCTGATTCCATCGCTCAGCAGCTGGAAAAGCGCATTATGTTTCGCCGTGCCATGAAACGTGCGATGCAAAATGCCATGAGATTGGGCGCCCAAGGGATCAAGATCATGTCGTCGGGTCGTTTGAATGGCATCGAGATCGCACGTAAAGAATGGTATCGCGAAGGTCGCGTACCACTGCATACACTGCGCGCTGATATTGATTATGGTTTTGGCGAAGCAGAAACCACCTACGGCATTATCGGCATCAAAGTTTGGGTTTACAAAGGCGATCGATTAGCTAGTGGTGAAACTCCAGTGATCGAAGTAGCGACGGATGATGAGCGCAAGCGTCGGGCACCACGCCGTGACGATGGCAAACCTGCAGGTCGTAACACACGTACTAAGCGTCCAGATGCGCCGGCCGGCGAAGTAGCAGCTGCAGCACCTGCTGCGCCAGCGGCAGCTAAACGAGTACGTGCAAAAAAGGCCGATGCTCCTGATGCACCGGCTGATAAGGCGGGAGAATAATCATGCTGCAACCAGCACGCAGAAAATATCGTAAAGAACAAAAGGGGCGCAACACAGGTATCTCTCATGAGCGAGGTACTGCCGTCTCCTTTGGTGAGTTTGGACTCAAAGCAATTGGCCGCGGTCGCTTAACCGCACGTCAAATCGAATCTGCTCGACGCGCTATGACCCGTCACATTAAACGTGGCGGCCGTATCTGGATTCGTATATTCCCAGACAAGCCAATATCGAACAAGCCTGCAGAAGTTCGTATGGGTAACGGTAAAGGTAATCCAGAGTACTACGTGGCTGAAATCCAGCCGGGTAAAGTACTGTATGAAATGGATGGTGTTGACGAAACTTTGGCTCGCGAAGCTTTCAGACTCGCTGCTGCCAAACTGCCCCTGGCGACTGCGTTTGTCATCCGCCAGGTTGGCCGATAAAAGGATAATTCATGAAAGCATCTGAACTCCAAGGCAAAGACGAAGCGTCGCTCAAAAAAGAGTTGAACGAGTTATTGAAAGCTCAATTTGGTCTGCGTATGCAAATTGCGACTCAACAGCTGCAAAATACTTCTCAGCTTAAGAAGGTTCGTCGCGATATTGCCCGCGTAAAGACAGTAATAAATCAGAAGGACGGCCAATAATGAACGCACCAGAAAAGAAAGCGCTCAAGCGCACATTGGTTGGTATGGTTGTTTCCGACAAGATGGACAAAACTGTCACTGTGTTGATTGAGCGTCGTGTTCGTCATCCTCTGTATGGCAAGATCATCGTTCGTTCGAACAAGTATCACGCGCACAATGAAGGTAATGTCGCCAAATCAGGCGATACAGTAGAGATTCAGGAAGGTCGTCCTATATCACGGACTAAATCCTGGACAGTTACTCGCGTAGTTCAGCAGGGACATACAGTTTAGTGCTTGCGTAGTTAGCGTTCTATAGTGCATAATCGCTGGCTCTCCTGATCTATGATTAAGAGAGTGCAGTGATAGCAATAAATTCGTAACTTTTTTGTCAACCCAATCAGCTGACTCGTAGGTAGAGACTGCTGGCGGGACCAAGACTGATCGTCGAGCGGCACATCCGGTGCCGGGGGCGGATTAAGTTGGGAAAGAGAAAACATGATTCAAACTGAAAGCCGGCTAGAAGTAGCCGACAACACCGGTGCACGTGTCGTCATGTGTATCAAGGTGCTTGGTGGGTCTAAGCGTCGCTATGCTGGCATAGGCGATGTGATCAAGGTCACCGTTAAGCAGGCTGCTCCTCGCGGTCGTGTAAAAAAAGGTGAAATTTACAATGCTGTCGTGGTGCGCACCGCTAAGGGTGTTCGTCGCCAAGATGGTTCGCTAGTGCGCTTCGATGGCAATGCAGCAGTTTTGCTTAACGCCAAACTCGAGCCCATTGGTACGCGCATTTTTGGACCCGTCACTCGTGAATTGCGCACTGAGCGCTTCATGAAGATCGTGTCCTTGGCGCCGGAAGTTCTGTAAGGGGTCGTCATGGAGAAAATCCTAAAAAATGATGAAGTCATTGTCCTGACGGGCAAGGACAAAGGCAAACGTGGCTTAGTTCAGCAGCGTGTAGACGAGCAGCATTTGCTAGTCGAGGGTGTGAACGTGGTCAAGAAGGCGGTCAAGCCAAATCCAATGACTGGCAACGCGGGTGGCATAGTTGATAAAACCATGCGTATTCATGTGTCGAATGTTGCGTTGTTCAACGCAGCTACTGGTAAGGGTGATCGAGTCGGCATAAAGCTAGTTGATGGTAAGCGTGTACGCGTTTACAAGTCGACTGGCGAAGTGGTGAAGGCGTAAATAACATGGCACGTCTACAAGCATTTTATAAAGAGAAGGTCGTAGCTGATTTGACGACCAAATTTGGTTACAAGTCGTCGATGGAAGTCCCGCGCTTGACCAAAATTACTCTCAATATGGGTTTATCAGAGGCAGTTGCTGATAAAAAGATTATCGAGCACGCTGTTGGTGATATGACCAAAATTGCTGGTCAAAAACCTGTGGTGACTAAAGCTCGCAAGGCGATCGCGGGATTCAAGATCCGCGAAGACTACCCGATTGGTTGCATGGTGACTCTACGCGGAGCACGCATGTACGAATTTTTAGATCGTTTAGTTACTATCGCTTTTCCTCGTGTGCGCGATTTCCGTGGTGTATCAGGTAAAGCATTCGATGGTCGTGGCAACTACAACATCGGTATTAAAGAGCAAATTATTTTCCCAGAGATCGAGTACGACAAGATCGATGCTCTGCGTGGTATGAACATCAGTATTACCACGACCGCCAAGAACGACGAAGAAGCAAAAGCATTACTCGTCGCATTTAAATTTCCGTTCAGAAACTGAGGCTGCCATGGCAAAGCTGGCACTGATTAACCGTGAACAAAAGCGCGCTGCGCTGGTAAAGAAATACGCCGCTAAGCGAGCTGAGTTGAAAGCAATCATCGACGACCAGTCGAAATCGGATGAAGACCGTTACGAAGCGCGCCTTAAATTGCAGGCGTTGCCACGTAATTCTGCTCCTACCCGCCAGCGTAATCGCTGTGCTTTAACTGGACGCCCGCGCGGCACATTCCGTAAATTCGGTTTGGGTCGTATTAAGCTCCGTGAGATCGCCATGCGTGGCGAAATCCCGGGTATGACCAAAGCTAGCTGGTAATAGGAGAATAAGCGATGAGTATGAGCGATCCTATTGCCGATATGCTGACACGTATCCGTAATGCACAAAGCGTGAACAAGGTATTTGTTTTGATGCCTTCTTCCAAAATTAAAGTGGCCATAGCCAGAGTCTTGAAAGACGAAGGCTACGTTGAAGACTTCAGCATCACAGACTACGGCGGTAAGCCTGAGCTGCGTATTGAGCTTAAGTATTACGCAGGTCGTCCGGTCATCGAGCGTATCGAACGTGTTTCCCGTCCAGGACTCCGTGTTTATCGTGGCAAGGGTGATATCCCTACTGTGATGAATGGTCTTGGTGTCACCATCATCTCTACGCCACAAGGCGTAATGACTGATCGCAAGGCTCGCGCTACCGGTACCGGTGGTGAGATTCTTTGCTACGTGGCTTAAGGGGGAATTGCATATGTCTCGAGTAGGTAAAATGCCGATCCCACTGCCCGCAGGCGTGGAAGTAACTATTACAGCTGAAAAAATTGTCGTAAAAGGTTCTCAGGGAACGTTGTCGCTTCCTTTGACCGGTCAGGTCGTAGTAAAGAACGAGAGCAATACACTCACTTGTGCTCCTGCTGACGAGTCCCGCGAAGCCAATGCCATGTCTGGCACGGTACGCGCACTGGTCAACAATATGGTCAATGGTGTTGACAAAGGTTTTGAAAAGAAACTTTCTCTCGTTGGTGTGGGTTATCGTGCGCAAGCACAGGGTGACAAGTTGAACCTTTCGTTAGGTTTTTCTCACCCTGTAGTGCATGAGATGCCTGCTGGTGTGAAGTGCGAAACACCAACCCAGACTGAAATCATCATCAAGGGTATCGATCGCCAAAAGGTTGGCCAGGTAGCAGCTGAGGTTCGTGCCTATCGCAGCCCCGAGCCTTACAAGGGCAAGGGCGTTCGATATGTGGACGAAGTTGTGGTGATCAAAGAAACCAAGAAGAAGTAAGGGTTGAACATGGACAAGAAAGCATCCCGTCTACGCCGTTCCCGTCAAACGCGCGCGAAGATTGCAGAGCTCAAGGTAAATCGGCTTGCTGTGCACCGTACCAACCAGCATATTTATGCAAGCATCATTGGACCTGACGCAAAAATTTTAGCAAGCGCCTCTACTGCGGAAGCAGAAGTAAGGCTAGAGCTAGCGGGCAAAACAGGCAAAGGTGGAAACACTCACGCTGCATCCCTAGTTGGAAAACGCGTAGCAGAAAAGGCGCTCAAAGCGGGTATCGCTGAAGTGGCGTTTGATCGTTCAGGTTTCCGCTATCACGGGCGGGTAAAGGCAGTGGCTGATGCGGCTCGCGAAGCTGGTCTGAAGTTCTAAGGAAAAATCATCATGGCAAAGATGCAACAAAAAATGCAAAGCGACAAGCCAGATGATGGCATGCGCGAAAAAATGATCGCGGTTAATCGCGTAACTAAAGTCGTTAAGGGCGGCCGCATCATGGGCTTCGCTGCGCTGGCTGTAGTTGGCGACGGTGATGGTCGTATCGGTATGGGCAAAGGCAAATCTAAAGAGGTGCCGGTTGCTGTACAAAAGGCTATGGAAGAAGCTCGTCGCAAGATGATCAAAGTTTCGCTACGCGGTGGCACTTTGCATCACACGGTACATGGTCGCCATGGCGCATCATCCGTGATGATGATTCCGGCAAAAGATGGTACTGGTGTTATTGCTGGCGGTCCGATGCGCGCTATTTTCGAAGTTATGGGCGTCACCAACGTCGTTGCTAAGTCCAATGGTTCTACTAATCCATACAACATGGTGCGTGCGACTATTAATGGCTTGGCAAAAATGAGCACACCTTCTGAGATCGCTGCAAAGCGTGGCAAGTCGGTCGAAGAAATCCTTGGTTAAGGTGAATGATATGGCTAACACCATCAAAATACAGCTTGTAAAAGGCTTGATTGGGACGAGGGAAACTCATCGCGCGACGGTGCGTGGTTTGGGATTGCGCAAAATTAATTCCATTTCCGAGTTGGAAGACACTCCAGCCGTTCGTGGCATGATCAATAAAGTATCGTATCTCGTGAAAGTAGTGTCGTAAGCGTTGCTTACGATCGGAGAAATCATGGAACTCAACACTATTCAGCCTGCAGATGGCGCCAAACACGCTAAACGTCGTGTTGGTCGCGGCATTGGTTCGGGCTTAGGCAAAACAGCTGGCCGTGGTCACAAAGGTCAAAAATCTCGTGCAGGTGGATTTCATAAAGTTGGATTTGAGGGCGGTCAGATGCCTCTCCAGCGTCGTCTGCCTAAGCGTGGTTTTAAGTCGCAAATGAAACCCTATAAGGCTGAAGTTCGCCTTTCAGAATTAGAGAAGCTGCCGGTGTCGGATATCGATATTTTGGTGCTGAAGAATGCGGGTATTGTTTCTGAGTTGGCTCGCATAGTTCGTGTCATTAAATCGGGTGAACTGACCAAAAAGGTTGTCATCAAAGGTTTGATAGCAACGGCTGGTGCAAAAGCAGCTATTGAAGCTGCTGGCGGCTCCGTAGAGTAGTCGCGGAACAGGCATTTAATCAGTGGCAACCACTCCAAAATCAGCAAAAAGCGCGGCAAGCGGTTTCCCGTGGGCGCGCTTGTGGTTTCTACTGGGGTCGTTGGTCGTATTCAGAGTTGGAGCGCACATTCCTGTACCAGGGATCGATCCGGTTCAGTTGGCCGCACTGTTTAATCAAAATCGCGGCGGCATTTTGGGCATGTTTAACATGTTCTCAGGTGGCGCTCTTTCGAGGTTTACGATTTTTGCCCTCGGCATCATGCCGTACATTTCTGCATCGATCATCATGCAGCTATTGTCGGTAGTCTCGCCGCAGTTAGAAACATTAAAAAAAGAAGGTGAATCAGGTCGCAGAAAGATAACGCAGTACACGCGTTATGGGACCTTGTTGCTGGCTTCTTTTCAAGCGGTTGGTATAGCTATTGCTCTTGAGTCTCAGGCTGGGTTAGTCATAGATCCTGGTATGGCTTTTCGGTTTACTACGGCAGTAACCTTAGTAACCGGCACAATGTTTTTGATGTGGTTGGGAGAGCAGATTACCGAGCGTGGTTTGGGTAACGGAATTTCAATCATTATTTTTGCGGGTATTGCAGCAGGTTTGCCGAATGCCTTAGGTGGTCTGTTTGAATTGGTTCGTACCGGATCAATGAATGCACTAAGCGCTATTTTTATCTGTCTGGTTGTAGCTCTTGTAACGTACCTAGTTGTGTTTATTGAGCGCGGCCAGCGCAAGATACTTGTGAACTATGCAAAGCGTCAGGTTGGTAACAAAGTATATGGTGGTCAGAGTAGCCACCTGCCGTTGAAGCTGAATATGGCTGGTGTCATACCGCCGATTTTTGCATCATCGATTATTTTATTTCCCGCAACGATAACTAGTTGGTTTACTTCAGGTGAAGCCGACAGTGCCGTGGTTAGATTTTTGAAGGATTTGTCTGCATCATTGGCTCCTGGCGAACCTGTCCATGCCTTGTTATATGCAGCTGCAATTATTTTCTTTTGTTTCTTCTATACAGCGTTGGTGTTTAACAGCAAGGAAACTGCTGATAACTTGAAGAAAAGTGGTGCATTTGTTCCTGGCATACGTCCTGGTGATCAAACGGCCCGCTACATAGATCGTATATTGACAAGATTGACCTTGGCAGGCGCTGTTTACATTACGTTGATTT
>JAULVH010000018.1:12449-19109 GCA_032111105.1 Burkholderiaceae bacterium
TTTGCTGCCAGAATTTTTGATAGCTCGATGGAATGTTCCGTTTTATTTTGGCGGTACTTCATTGCTTATTATTGTTGTGGTGACCATGGACTTCATGGCGCAGGTACAAAACTACGTGATGTCGCAGCAATATGAGTCCCTGTTGCGTAAGGCTAATTTCAAAGGCGGCATAGTGTCGCGTTGATATTGGGGACTATGTTCTTTTTATGTCTAAGGACGACGTTATCCAGATGCAGGGTGAGATTGTTGAAAACCTCCCAAATGCAATGTTTAGGGTCAAACTGGAAAATGGACATGTAGTACTAGGACATATTTCTGGAAGAATGAGAATGAACTATATTCGCATCCTTCCTGGAGACAAGGTAACCGTCGAATTGACACCGTATGACCTAAGCAGGGCGCGGATAGTATTCCGTACCAAGTAATTTGTAAGTAATTAGAAGACTGAAAGAAAGAGGGCCATTATGAAAGTGCTCGCATCAGTGAAGCGAATCTGTCGCAATTGCAAGATCATCAAGCGCAAGGGCGTTGTTCGAGTTATTTGTGTCGAACCGCGCCATAAGCAGCGCCAAGGTTAATTTAACGTTATTTATCGAGGAATAACGCATGGCACGTATTGCAGGGGTCAACGTCCCCAACCATCAGCACACAGTGATCGGCTTAACAGCCATCTACGGAATTGGTCGTCCACGCGCACAGAAGATTTGTGTAGCTACGGGTGTACCTTCAACCAAAAAAGTCAAAGATCTCGACGATAGCGAATTAGAGAAACTGCGCGATGAAATAGGTAAATTCATCGTTGAGGGTGATCTTCGTCGCGAATTGTCTATGAACATCAAGCGACTGATGGATTTAGGATGCTATCGCGGCTTGCGCCATCGCCGTGGCTTGCCATGCCGGGGTCAGCGCACTCGTACTAACGCACGTACCCGCAAGGGCCCGCGTAAAGCAGCGCAATCACTGAAGAAATAATCCTTCGTCGGATTTTAGGAAATCATTATGGCAAAAGCACCCAATAACGCCGCCGCCGCGCGCGTTCGCAAGAAAGTCAAAAAGAACGTTGCCGAAGGCATTGCGCATATACACGCGTCGTTCAATAACACCATCATTACGATCACTGATCGTCAGGGCAATGCCTTGTCGTGGGCGACATCGGGTGGTGCTGGCTTCAAGGGCTCACGTAAATCAACACCTTTTGCAGCTCAGGTTGCTGCCGAAGCTGCTGGCAAAGTAGCCATCGAGTGCGGTGTTAAGAACTTGGAAGTTCGAATCAAGGGCCCTGGTCCTGGACGCGAATCAGCCGTTCGTGCGCTTAACAGCTTAGGTATCAAGATTACGCAAATTCAGGACGTCACTCCGGTTCCACATAACGGTTGCCGCCCTCCTAAGCGTCGTCGTATTTAATTTAATTTTTGCAGTACCCGCAGGTAACCCGCCGTCGAGGCGGGTTTTGTTCTGAAGACCACCGTTTGGCAGCAAGCAGGCCAGACTAGCGCTTAACAGCTTAGCTGTATGGGGCGTCATACTAAGGAGAAATTGTGGCACGTTATATTGGACCTAAGGCCAAATTGGCCCGTCGGGAAGGAACCGATCTATTCCTCAAGAGTGCACGTCGCTCGCTAGATTCCAAATGCAAACTTGATTCCAAGCCTGGCCAACATGGTCGTACTTCTGGAGCTCGTACATCGGACTACGGCAACCAGCTGCGTGAAAAGCAGAAGGTCAAGCGTATCTATGGTGTACTTGAGCGCCAATTCCGTCGCTACTTTGCAGAAGCCGATCGCCGTAAAGGTAATACCGGTGAAACACTGCTGCAATTACTTGAAGCGCGTCTTGATAATGTGACTTATCGCTTGGGATTTGCTTCTACTCGTGCTGAAGGCCGTCAGTTGGTTTCTCACAAAGCGATCACTGTTAATGGCAACGTTGTGAACATTCCGTCTTACCAGGTCAAAATTGGTGACGTAGTGGCCATACGTGAAAAAGCCAAGAAACAAGTTCGTATTGCAGAGGCTTTATCGCTGGCAGAACAAACAGGATTTCCACTTTGGGTATCGATAGATGCTAAAAAAATGGAAGGCTCAATCAAGAGCTGGCCAGACCGTTCTGACTTCAATCAAGAAGTTAACGAGTCACTGATCGTCGAACTGTATTCACGCTAATTTTCCCGGCGTCAGAGCCAGCGGTTCTGACGCCTTTCGATATGCCATCAGCCTTATCGGCGTAACGAGCCGAGGGTATTGAAAGGATATTCATGCATAACAATCTGTTAAAACCCCGAATTATTGAAGTTGAGCCACTCGGACTTGGTCATGCCAAAGTGGAGATGGAGCCTTTTGAGCGTGGTTACGGCCACACTCTGGGCAATGCTTTGCGTCGTGTTTTGCTCTCTTCTATGGTCGGTTACGCACCTACCGAAGTGACTATCGCAGGCGTGGTGCACGAATACTCATCGCTAGACGGCGTACAGGAAGATGTCGTTGATATTCTCCTGAACCTCAAGGGTGTGGTTTTCAAACTGCATAGCCGCGATGAAGTTCTGCTTACGCTGAAAAAAGAAGGCGAAGGCGCAGTGCTTGCATCAGATATCGATCTTCCTCACGACGTAGAGCTAATCAACCCTGATCACATTATTGCCCACCTCACACCGGGCGGTAAGTTGGACATGCAGGTAAAAGTTGAAAAAGGCCGTGGATATGTACCAGGCAATGTTCGTCGTCTAACTGAAGATGCGAATAAAACTATTGGCCGCATTATTCTGGACGCTTCTTTTTCGCCAGTTAAACGTGTTTCGTATTCAGTTGAGTCTGCTCGTGTGGAGCAGCGTACCGACTTAGACAAGTTGGTAATGAACATAGAAACTAACGGTGTGATTACTCCGGAAGAAGCGATTCGTCAGTCAGCTCGTGTGTTAGTTGATCAATTGAATGTTTTTGCAGCACTCGAAGGTACAGAAACTGCAGCAGAGGCGCCTTCGCGTGCTCCTACTGTTGATCCTATCTTGTTGCGTCCAGTTGATGATCTCGAACTCACAGTTCGTTCAGCTAACTGTCTCAAAGCTGAAAATATTTACTACATCGGCGATCTGATACAGCGCAGCGAAAACGAGTTGTTGAAGACACCAAATCTGGGTCGTAAATCACTCAACGAAATTAAAGAAGTACTTGCCTCGCGTGGTCTCACGTTGGGTATGAAACTCGAGAACTGGCCACCGGCTGGTCTTGATAAATAATCCAGAAGAATTTCTGGAGCTTGTATAAATAATTTACCGGCCCGCGCGACGACGGACAGTTTTAAATAACAGTTGGTTAAGCGATAGAAGAGCTGGAACTAAAACTTGAAAAGGATTTGTCATGCGTCACCGTCATGGACTTCGTAAACTAAACCGCACTTCCTCCCACCGTCTAGCCATGTTGCGCAACATGACTGTGTCATTGCTGCGTCATGAGGCGATCAAGACCACAGTACCAAAAGCGAAAGAATTGCGTCGCGTTGTTGAGCCTATACTCACTTTAGGCAAAACAGATACACTGGCCAATAAGCGTTTAGCTTTTAGTCGTTTGCGTGACAGAGAGATGGTGCTTAAATTGTTCGCTGTACTCGGGCCACGTTATGCCAACCGTAATGGTGGCTATCTTCGTATTCTGAAGATGGGTTTCCGTGTAGGTGATAATGCACCTATGGCTTACATAGAGTTGTTAGACCGTCCTGAAACGACTGAGTCTGCAGAATAGGCAGCGTCGTAGTTCGGTAAAAAAAGCCAGGCTTGCCTGGCTTTTGTGTTTCTAAAATGATCATCTCAAAAATACACAGGGCTATGTAATGGATGTATTGAGTGTGGAGCATCTGCACAAATCGTATGGTCTAGGCGACCAGCGGCACAAAGTCGTTAATGATTTGTCGTTTAGCTTAAGACCAGGCGAATGCTATGGTTTGCTGGGTCCCAATGGTGCAGGCAAGACGACCACGCTTAAACTTTGTCTGGGCCTTACCGAGCCAGATAGCGGCCGTATTTCACTCGGTGGTCACGTTATACCTGCCGATGCACGGCGCGCTCGTATGAGCGTAGGTGTAGTGCCACAGTCGGATAGCTTAGATCCTGATTTCACCGTAGAAGAAAATCTGCTCGTCTACGGGCGCTATTTCAGCATGAGTGATAAGCAAGTGCGTGAGCGTATCGACTGGCTACTGGATTTTGCCAATCTCACAGCCAAGCGTAAAGCACGGATAAACGAGTTATCAGGTGGTATGAAGCGCCGCCTCACCTTAGCCCGCGCATTGGTTAATGACCCCGACTTGATATTTATGGATGAGCCTACAACGGGCTTGGATCCTCAAGCCCGACACGTGATGTGGGAACGACTAAAAACCTTGCTCGCCTCAGGAAAAACGATACTGCTTACTACCCACTTTATGGATGAGGCTGAGCGTTTATGCGATCGACTCGCAGTAATAGATCAGGGCCAGTTAATTGCAGAAGGCGCACCACGTGAATTGATTGCTCAACACATAGAACCGCAAGTCGTCGAAGTGTATGGTGAAAAAGTAGCTGATTGGGCAGCCCATGCACGAGCGCTGTCTGATCGCATAGAAATTAGTGGAGAGACAGCGTTTTGCTATACCAGGAGCGCTGAAGCACTAGTACAAAATTTAGCTGGCCAAACTGGATTGCGTTACCTCCATCGACCAGCCAATCTAGAAGATTTGTTCTTAAAACTTACCGGTCGTGAGATGCGGGACTAATACACATCATGTCTAATCATACGTATCGACTTCCCTCATTTAGCCTGCGATTTTTGCCTGTATGGCGACGCAATTTTCTAGTCTGGCGCAAACTTGCGATAGCTAGTGTCATAGGCAATATCGCTGAGCCCTTAATTACCTTAATCGCTTTTGGTTACGGACTAGGAAGTCTGCTCAAAGAAATTAACGGAATACCTTATATAGAATTCTTAGCTAGTGGAGCCATTTCCATGTCGGTCATGATGGCCGCCTCATTTGAAGCGTTGTATTCGGCTTTTTCACGTATGCACGTGCAAAAGACCTGGGAGTCATTACTCAATACACCACTAGACCTGGACGACATAATTTTGGCCGAGATGCTGTGGGCAGCGAGCAAGGCCATGATTTCAGGTCTAGCAATTTTGGCCGTATTATTTTTGTTGGGTATAGGCTTACACACGACAACCTGGCTAGTGCCACCCATGTTGTTTTTAGTAGGTGTGACATTTGCCTCGATAGCCTTGGTGATTAATGCTGTCGCAAGGGGTTACGATTTTTTTACTTACTATTTCACGTTAATGTTAACCCCGATGATTTTTATGTCGGGAGTCTACTATCCCGTTAGCCAACTACCATCGTGGCTCCAAGCTTTAGCAGGGATACTGCCTCTTGGGGCGGCTGTTGAAATTGTTCGACCATTATTGCTGGGTGAAATACCTGTATCGGTGTTACCAAATATACTCATATTGTTGACGTATTGTTTTTGTGCTTTTTATCTGGCAACTGTTATTACCCGTCGTCGCCTGCTGAAATAAATGACCACCTTGTCGCCTACGTCTCAAGCCTTAGTTGTTTTGACCAATGTTCCAGATTTGGGAACGGCGCAGCTATTAGCAAAAAAGCTGGTCGAGTCGCGTGCAGCTGCTTGCGTTAATCTTATGCCTGCCGTGCTATCCATCTATCGATGGCAAGGTCAGATAGAAGAAGCTACTGAAATCACGTTAGTCATAAAAACAACCCAACAACATTACGACCAAGTACAGCAAGTGATTCTGGATCTGCATCCCTACGAATTGCCAGAAATTATCGCTATACCTATCGTCGCTGGTCATGCGCCGTACTTACACTGGATAGCGGCTGAAACTACGAAAGACACGCATGCGTAGTTGGAAACATTTTTTTGTATGCTTAGTAAGCTTAGTTTGCCTTACTACCTCTTTCGCACATGCGGAAGATGATTTCTTGTCACCCGAAAAAGCCTTTGGTGTAAGCGCACGTCTGCAGGATGCCACAACAGTGGAGATCGATTTTCGCATTGCAGAGGGCTACTATCTTTATCGGGAACGACTGGCATTCAAGGTCAATGGTGCAACGCTAGGCGAGCCAGTTATCCCGAGTGGAAAAATAAAATTCGACCCCAACTTTGAGAAAAATGTTGAGACCTACAGACAACTATTAACTGTACGTATACCGGTAACGACGGAGGGGCCATTCACTCTCAAAGTCACCAGCCAGGGATGCTCAGACAAAGGTCTGTGTTACGCGCCCATGGAATCAACGTTTTCTTTATCGGTGCTTTCGGATGCGGATCAGCAAACATCGATATCAGATAAGTCTGCCGTGCCCACTGAAGTTCATAGCAATGATACTGATGGTGATCGTATTAAGACATCGCTGGCAAGTGGAAAATTATCGTTAATACTGCCGCTGTTTTTTTTGTTAGGTCTGGGTCTTTCCTTGACACCGTGCGTATTACCCATGGTGCCTATTTTGTCGTTCATTATCGTCGGTGAGGGTGCACAGACTAGTCGTCGACGTGGATTCATACTGTCCTTGTCGTACTCGATGGGCATGGCCGTCGTCTATACCGCATTAGGTGTCGCAGCCGGATTAATCGGTGAAGGCTTAGCTGCGGCATTACAAACACCTTGGGTACTT
>JAULVH010000019.1:0-2242 GCA_032111105.1 Burkholderiaceae bacterium
ATACAGTAATAAATAAAAAAACGTGGCGTCTGTAGCGTTGGAAAGTCATGATTCTTTAACGAAGGGCAATATACCCATTCTAAAGATGACTTTCGTTTACTTCTATTGAATAAACGCTAATTTAGCCAATCAACTCCGTGATTTGATTTTCTATTTTTAATCAAAGTTACACATTCGCTTCTAAACTCGTAACTCGTAAACGTGAAGCTAATAACTTACCTTTGCGCGCACGTTTGCCAAAATGATGGGCCAGATCTTTGCCGGTCAATGTAATCTCTTGTGGTTTGCCGCTGCGTTGCGCTGTTCCTAAAATACGCAAACCTTTTTGAGTAATTGGCTGAGCTGCGATTAATTTTTCTTTAGGGTCGAGATCCATTAAGGTGACGCCACGACCACCGCTAGCTTGAGTTTTGATTTCATCCAAGCCGAATACCAGCAGTCGTCCTTGCTCAGAGAGGCAAGCTAACGCACTAGCGCCTTTAATAATAATGGCGGGTCGTATAGGTTCATCACCTTCATCCATGGTCATGAATGATTTACCTGCTTTTTGGCGGCTGATCATGTCACCCGCTTTAGCAGCAAATCCAAAGCCGCCAGTTGATGCCAACATGAGATTTGTGTCAGCAGTGCCCACGAAATAATGAACCAATCGTGTACCGGATTCGACTTCGGCTAATGTGGTTAGAGGAACGCCATCACCACGTGCGCCCGGTAATTGTGTAACTGGGATGGTATATACCCGACCATTGGAACCAAAGGCCAGCACATGATCTGTGGTTCGGCATTCAAATGTTCCATACATCGCATCACTGGCTTTGAAACTGAACTGTAAGGCATCATGTCCATGACCCTGACGCGCTCGCACCCATCCTTTTTGGGAAATAATCACAGTCACAGGTTCGTCTATGATTTTTACTTCAGCGACAGCTCTTTCAGCGACTTTAATCAGGGTTCGGCGTTTGTCACCATACGTTTTAGCATCCGTCTCGATTTCTTTGATCAAGAGCTTTTTCATGGACGCTGGATTATCGAGTAACTCTTGCAGACCTTTCTTTTCTTGGCGCAGCTCGGAAAGTTCTTGTTGTACTTTGATTGCTTCCAACCGCGCAAGTTGTCGCAAGCGTATGTCGAGAATATCGTCTGCCTGGCGCTCAGATAACTTGAAGGCTTTCATCAGAGCAGGTTTGGGCTCATCCGATTCGCGAATGATTTTAATAACCTTGTCGATATTGAGTAAAACTGCTTCACGGCCTTCAAGTATGTGGATACGGTCATCGACCTTGCTCAATCGATGCTGAGTGCGCCGTGTGACTGTATCGAAGCGAAAACCTACCCATTCGCGCAGTATCTCGCCTATCCCTTTTTGTCGAGGGCGGCCATCAGCTCCTATCATCACCAGATTCACGCCCACACTATTTTCTAATGAGGTATGCGCTAACAAGAGATTGCTGAATTCTTCCTGATCTTGATTTTTTGACTTGGGTTCAAATACTAATCGTACTGCTGCTTCGCGACCCGATTCATCGCGCACAGTATCGAGTACAGCGAGCAGGGTTTGTTTGTTAGCCAGCTGATCTGGGGTTAGGCCTTTTTTTCCCAGTTTGACTTTGGGATTAGTGAGCTCTTCTATTTCTTCCAGAATTTTTTGTGATGAGGTTCCGGGTGGTAGCTCAGTCACTATCAGCTGCCATTGGCCGCGAGCTAATTCTTCAATTTTCCAGCGTGCTCTGACCTTAATACTTCCTCGTCCCGACTGATATATTTCGGAAATAGTCGAGCCAGGTGTAATGAGTTGACCGCCACCAGGAAAATCTGGTCCGGGCATCAGCGCCATTAATTCATCATGAGAAATTTTTGGCTGCTTAATAACGGCTATCGCTGCGGCAGCGACTTCATTAAGATTGTGTGATGGAATTTCAGTGGCCATGCCAACGGCAATACCTGATGCGCCATTGAGCAAAGCAAAGGGAAGACGTGCGGGTAGTAGCTTAGGTTCTTCACTGGAGCCATCATAGTTCGGCGAAAAATCCACCGTACCCATGTCGATTTCATCGAGCAGTAATTGTGAGATGGGCGTTAGTCGTGCCTCGGTGTAGCGCATGGCTGCAGCACCATCACCATCACGCGAACCAAAGTTGCCATGGCCATCAACGAGTGGATAGCGCAATGAGAAATTTTGCGCCATACGAACCATGGCGTCGTATACCGATTGATCTCCATGAGGATGCAGCTTACCCAGTAC
>JAULVH010000020.1:0-2339 GCA_032111105.1 Burkholderiaceae bacterium
AATCAGGCCATAGAAAAACTACGCTTGCAGTTTGGTGCAGTTGCCACAGATCTTAAAACGGGTCAGCCTATACTTTTTAGACGAGGCAATACCGGTGCTGCTGTGCGTGCATCGTCGGCAGTGCCCGGTGTGTTTCAGCCTGTCAGAGTAGGGAATGTCGATTATGTGGATGGTGGACTGGTGTCGCCCGTACCAGCAAGTTTTGCGCGCAAGATGGGTGCAGATTTTGTAATTGCCGTGAATATTTCAGCTCAGCCTGATACGCAGCCAGCCTCATCAACATTTGATGTGTTGTTGCAGACATTTGCAATTATGGGACAGAGTCTGAACCACTATGAGCTTAAACAAGCTGATGTCGTTATACGACCAGAGCTGCCAAATATGAAAGGCAATGACTTTAACGGGCGAGGGCCTGCGATCATCGCCGGAGAAAAAGCCGCGCAAGCATTGATAGCCGAGATACGCCAGCGGATTAAGTTAAAGCGAGAAAAATTTTAGTGCAAAGCAGAGATAGGGCTTGTGCTTAAGGTTTAGCGATTGGTCGCAGCGTTGTCGCTGGTTTCTATGCGGCGTGCGCCGTTGAATCTCGCTTTCCAGTAAGAGAGGTCCATGCTATCGATACGCACTGCTCCGCCAGAAGATGGGGCGTGTATAAATTTATTTTCGCCCAGATAAATGCCGACCCGGTTGTAAGTCTTGTTTATCGACCGATGCACCAAGCTTGCTAATTTCTGCGGAAGTTCGCGGTAGGTCCTTACCCTGCGTTTCTTTGAATACGTAACGCACCAGGCCGCTGCAGTCGAGGCCGTTTTCGGGTGAGCTGCCACCACGACGGTAGTTAATACCTACCAGCGACATGGCTTGTATGGCAAGTTGTGTTGCCCGGTCGGAGAAGCTGGAAAGTGTACTCACCAAAAAATTAGGCTCACTCTCAGTTTCTGTCGCGGATGCGGGGAGGCAGCAGAGCATGCCGACCATCATGGGTATGAGCAGCACCGAGCGGCGTGATAACAAGTGACGACTTGAATAATGCAAATTAAACAAACTTTCATTTTGGTAAAACAATGGCGAATGTAAGCGATGCCGCTCTCGTTGTCAAAGTAAGACTGACTCAGGACGAGGTTGTTAAGTGCAAATTTTTTGGCGAATCAGCGCAGCTACGCGCCGCGGGGGCTGGTGTACTAGTGGGATGGCTGCTCCATATTAATCGCGTAATGTCTGGGTTTTTTCATTAAACCAGTCTTGTATTTGTTATTCGACGCCAAAACTGAAATTCTTAGGAAAAAAACTTGTCGTACAATCCAGCCTTTTTCAACTAAGGGGAGTCACGGTATGCGGTCCAAACAAGCACTGACGCTGTCGGATGTAAAGAAAATTGCGGCAGCGGCCGAATCTGAGGCTGTAGCCAACAAGTGGGCAGTCACGATCGCCATCGTCGACGACGGTGGAACCCTGCTTTGGCTACAGCGTTTAGACGGTGCTGCTCCGGTATCTGCCTCAATTGCCCCATCTAAAGCCAGAACAGCGGCTTTAGGTCAACGTGAGACCAAAGTTTATGAGGACGTAATTAATAACGGCCGCTATTCTTTTCTTTCGGCGCCTAATATTGACGGCCTGCTTGAGGGTGGAGTTCCGATTATGGTCGGTGGCGATTGTGTCGGCGCGGTCGGCGTCTCGGGTGTGAAATCCAATGAGGACGCTCAGATCGCCAAAGCCGGCATTGCGGCCTTAGGCCTGTAAGCTTTCTTTTGAACTGAATACGGTGTGGGCCTAAAGCTTGCTCGAGAATGATGCTTCGCGGTACAATTGTCAGGTTTAACTAATTGAACCCGCCGCCCGCACAAGCCTCCTTCCATACCATCCCTATCCACCCGTATTCAGCACGATCCTCTAAACGAGGGGCCGGCTAGCGAGTATCAGGGATATAGCTGCGGCGGTAACTATCTTGGAGTTACTTTTGCCGCCTTTTCTCTCGGCCAACGAGCATCCGGCCATCCTCGCCTTAGCGGATGGCACAGTATTCAAGGGATTTTCAATTGGCGCCGCAGGCCATACTAGCGGTGAAGTCGTTTTCAATACTGCAATGACGGGTTATCAGGAAATCCTGACCGATCCCAGCTACAGTCGCCAACTTGTTACCCTTACTTACCCCCACATTGGTAATACCGGAGTCAATCCCGAGGATGTGGAGTCCAGTCGCATCCATGCCGCCGGATTAATCATCCGGGATTTGCCACTGATGGCATCCAATTTCAGATCCACCCAGAGCCTCTCTGACTACCTCAAATCTGAAAATATCGTTGCCATTTCGGGAATTGATACACGTAAGCTGACGCGCA
>JAULVH010000021.1:0-4633 GCA_032111105.1 Burkholderiaceae bacterium
GTCTAATGAATACCTTAATTTCACGCGCGTTCCTCATTATGATGACCAGTTTGTTGCCCGCGATAGTTACGGCACAAACGATTACGCTCAAAGTCCATCATTTTCTGCCCGCAGGCTCGACTGCCCACAAAAATTTCATGGTGCCCTGGTGCGCCAAGATAGAAAAAGAATCGGCAGGCAAACTCAAATGCCAGATTTATCCTTCCATGCAAATGGGCGGCTCACCACCCCAGCTGTTTGATCAGGCTAAAGATGGTGTAGTGGATATCATATGGACAGTACCTGGCTACCAAGCAGGACGTTTTCTGGTAACCGAAGCATTTGAATTGCCTTTCATGGTGCAAGACTCTGAACGCGCTAGTCGCGGCTTATGGAATTATGCGATGAAAAATGCGACTGCAGAATACAAAGGCGTGAAACCAATTTTATTTCACTTGCATGATGGTGCGCTGCTGCACACCACAAAAAAACAAGTCAAAACTATTGATGATTTTAAAGGTTTGAAAATACGTGCGCCTAATCGTCAGGCATCAAAAATGGTAGCCGCATTGGGGGCGACTCCTGTACCTATGCCCTTGCCACAAGCGGCAGAAGCACTCTCTAAAGGTGTGATCGATGGCGCGATGATTCCCTGGGAGGTTATCCCAACCATGAAATTTGAAGAGATCACTAAATTTCATACCGAAGGGGCAGCCGGCGAAGCACAAATGTCCAATACCGCCTTTGTGTTTGCTATGAATCAGGCTAAGTACGACAGCTTGCCGCCTGAGTTGAAAAAAGTTATCGATGCCAATAGCGGGGCTGAAATGTCAGCATGGGTAGGTAAAGTGTTTGTGGAAGATATTGCACCAGGGCGTAAGTCTGCTGAGCTGCGTAAAAATACGTTCTACACACTGCCTCCGGCTGAAAGCAAACGCTGGGAAGCAGCAACCGCTGGTGTGGCAGATGAATGGGTCAAGGAAGTCACCTCCAAAGGCTTCGATGGCAAGCGCCTGCTAGAGGAAGCTAAAGCAGCCAGCAAATGATCGGATAAAAAAGTGATGTACTGAAAAAGCCCGGATTGAATTTTCCGGGCTTTTTTATAACCATCGCAGACCGGCAATCCAATTAATAAAATTTTAGAGTACCGAAAATAATTTCTTCTTTAGTTATGATTTTTTATCGCCCTCTGAAAGAGAAAAATCCTAACCAAAATGCAGATTCATTCTATGCTAGACTTCAAATCAACTTGTTATGCCTCACATCATAAATTTAAAAATTTATATTTATAAAGTAAATTTTTTTCTGAAAAAAATTAGGTCTTCAATTTCTGATCCTCATGCCAAATTCTCGCATATTGACTGATACCTTTAATCGCTTTTTCGAATCTGAAAAATCGGGGGCAATTTTATTGCTAATTGCTACGACCATCAGCGTTGCACTTACAAACTCTATCTTTGGGGCAGCCTATCTCACTCTCTGGCAATCTGAGTTCTTAGGACTAACGCTTGAGCATTGGATTAACGACGGCTTGATGGCGATCTTTTTTTTAATGATAGGCCTTGAGCTTGAGCGCGAATTGTATGTAGGAGAGTTATCTATATTGCGTAATGCTCTGCTGCCGATATTTGCAGCAGTTGGCGGCACGATGCTGCCCGCATTAATTCATTACATATTTAATGCTGAACTACCAACCCAGGCCGGTATCGGTATTCCAATGGCAACAGATATTGCATTTGCTCTCGGAGCTCTGGCTTTGTTAGGTAGTCGCATTCCACCAGCACTCAAAGTATTTGTTGTGGCATTTGCAGTAATCGATGATCTGATTGCCATTATTATGATTGCGATTTTCTATACAGATAACGTAGCTATGCAGTACCTGGCTGGTAGTCTTGGGGTATTTGTGGCATTACTGTGTCTGAATCGATTTTTCCGCGTAGCCACTATTGCAGTCTATTTGTTAGGTGGTGCTCTCATGTGGCTATTGATGCTCAAATCCGGCGTGCACGCAACTGCAGCAGGTGTGATGCTCGCTTTTGCGATACCATTTTGGTCACGTTCTGAGCAGGCTCCATCACCATCACATAAAGTAGAAAATTTTCTACATAAGCCTGTAGCGTTTATAGTTTTGCCACTCTTTGCGTTAGCAAATACTGGCATTATTTTTGGTGCCAACTGGCTACTTGATCTAACGTCGCCGAATAGTGTGGGCGTAATCATTGGGCTAGTTGTTGGCAAACCACTCGGCGTTGCGCTGTTATCTGCACTTGCCGTCATGTTAGGTATCTGTACTTTACCGGCAGATGTGCGATGGCGTCATCTTATAGGTGCCGGAATGCTAGGTGGAATTGGATTTACGATTTCTATTTTCATCACCAACCTTGCGTTTGGTGAACAAGCCGATTTAGTTAATTCATCCAAAATCGCCGTTTTTACAGCTTCGGTGTTAGCAGGTTTTATAGGGTTTATGTGGCTAAGATTATCCGAAAAAACTCTGGATAGAACTGATTGAGTCTATGTGGCCTACGGACTTAGTTATAGCTTTTACCGCATTGAGAAATACATTAGGAATTCAATCTCACATCCATCAACTCGCCACTTTGGCATTGCCTGTTCGTGACTGAACAACCAGCTTAGCATTTTCTATCTCTGCCGAAAAGACAGCTAACAGCGTGGGGTTAATGTTACCCATGGCAGCAACCATTTTTTCTGCCCAAATAAAATAGTCTTGCTTGTGCTTTAATGACCAGCTTTTAGGGGCTGTCTTGCTTCCGATCTGACGGACGGTTTCAATAACTTCAGAGAAGATGATCAGTTTGGCTTTGCGTGATAACGACGGCATGAATAGCGTACGCAGTGATTTTCTGGTGGTTAAAGAAAACTTAGAATTTTCTGTCAGCTCTGCCACCGTAAACGCTACCTCTGGGCCAAATACCTGGGCGATTTCTTCTTCAGTGGTGCTGGTTAGTCGTATGGTCTCACGCAGCAAAGCAGCCAGGGTGAGGTAGGGGTCGGGTTCACCGCCCTCCTCCTGCAATATTCGAATCAGCTCTGTGCGATCAGGAACGCAATAGATACCCGTTTCCCCTGCGGGTTGTGCACCATCAAATTTGCCTGCGCAAAAAGCCAGTGCCTTGTCTATCAGAGTGGAGCTTTTCGACATGGTCGGTTGTATCTACCTGGGTAGTCTTATTGAAATTCGATGACCGCTAAATGCTGGAGCTTACTCCAAGCAAGGGTGGGTTCCATATCACTCGACAGCAAATAAGGAAATCTTAAATTTAAGTAGCAAAAAATTAACACGACGAATGCTGCTATCTTTTCGATTGTAAGTGCCAATTGCCTGTCATCGCTTTTGTCGTATGCAGTTTTTGGTATGTGCTTTTTTCGTATTTTTTATTACAAAATTCGTAGTGCAGTCCAAGATTACTTTCCACACGAAAGAAGGATATGAAATTTTATAAAATCTATTTGGCAGCAATCTTGATGCTGTTTGTTACGCAGGCAATCGCCGCACCTAATGAGCTGCCCAAAGCTGAGAACTTTCAAACAGATGCGCAACTAGCCGTAGCAGATAAAAAACCTATCGTCGTGTTTTTTACCCTGCCTAACTGTAGCTATTGCCGCATAGTGCGTTACGATTATTTGCTACCCCTGCTGAAACAACGCGCGGGCAAAGACGCACCCATCATTCGTGAAATATCTGTAACAGGACAAGAGTTAGTAACCAGCTTTGATGGTCGACGCCTCACCGAGGCAGCACTTGCTGATCGATATAAAGTACAAATGACACCCACTCTTATGTTCATCAACAACGAGGGCGAGATCCTGACCGAATCGATACTTGGCGGCGACCACGCAAACTACATCGCATTATTTGACAGATCGCTGGAAGAAGCCAGTAAGAAAATGAACGGTAAACGAATCCGGGTCAGATGAGCGTTACTTACAAAAATTTTCACTGCCGCATGCAAAGCAAGGCGATACAAAATATATTATCAATAGCGCAATAACTGTTCCGTGCCTTAAGTGCACTGGTATAGTACGTCTGTACTCTCTCACCGCATGCTGGCTTGTTTATCGCATGCCGGAATAAAACTACATCAAACGCTGAGACCTACTGATGAGTGCAAACAACTCCTTCAATTTACACGGCATGCGCGCCTTAGTAACCGGTGGTGCGTATGGCATAGGCTTAGCCATTACCCAAGCTCTGGTGGCGCACGGCGCCAAGGTACACATCTGCGGCACAAAGGCACAGGCTTTGTCAGATGCCCAGGCAGCACACCCCACCATTCACACCAGCGTAACGGACATAACCCGTGAAGCTGACGTACTCGCCATGTTTAGTACGATAGCCACTCAATGGGGTGGCTTAGACATACTGATTAATAACGCTGGAATCGCTGGCCCCACTGCTGCCATTGATGACATAACGCTGGCTGATTGGCAGCAGTGTATGGATGTGAATTTAACAGGTACATTTTTATGTACGCGCGGCGCGGCTAAATCGATGAAGCAGCAACGCAGCGGCAGCATAATCAACATAGGTTCTGTCGCTAGTCGACTAGGATTCCCGCAACGCTCTCCTTATTCGGCGACTAAATACGGCGTGATCGGCCTGACCGAGACCTGGGCCACTGAACTCGGCCCC